>NZ_JAUBQR010000286.1:0-6958 GCF_036701385.1 Microcoleus sp. Pol12B4
GCCTGTTCTGAAAGAGGTTCAAGATGTAAGTATTAACCGAAACGGCCTTGAATGTAATCTCTCGTACTCGAATTGCCGGCAGAAGTAAAAATCTTACTTGTCGGTCCAAATTCCACCAGCCGGCCGATGCGACTTTCATCAGTATTAAAAAATGCAGTGTAATCAGAAACACGAGCTGCCTGCTGCATATTGTGCGTCACAATCACAACAGTTAACTGCTGGCGCAGAGTCTGAAATAATTCCTCAATCTTCATCGTTGAAATCGGATCTAGAGCAGAACAAGGTTCATCCATTAGCAAAATTTTTGGCTTTACTGCCAAAGCGCGAGCAATACAAAGCCGCTGCTGCTGTCCCCCCGAAATCCCCTGAGCGGATTTCTTCAAATCGTCTTTAACTTCATTCCAAAGCGCCGCACTTTTAAGTGCAGATTCTACAATTTCATCTAATTCTGCTTTGCTTTTGCGACCAAAAATTCTCACCCCGTAAGCAATATTATCGTATATGCTCAGCGGAAAAGGATTTGGTCTTTGAAACACCATCCCAATTTGGCGGCGCAAACTATTAATGTTTACTTTTGGGCTGTAAATATCCTGTCCAAAAAACTCTACTCTTCCTTTAATTTGAACTTTTCCCTCCAATTCACCAATCCGGTTGAGAGCTTTGAGAAAGGTAGATTTGCCGCAACCTGAAGGACCAATAATCGCCGTAATTTGCGGGTGAGGGATATTCATCGATAAATTTTCTAAGACTTTATGAGTTCCGTAATAAAAGCTCAAGTCCTGAATCCGCAGTGCTGGCATTGCATTGGGGTCTATTTCCGGGGTGGCATCATCTAGGAATTGAGCTGTATAGTTTTCGGAGTTCAAATTAGCTTTAGGTTTCATTATTTGGCTGGTTATATTGTTAATATTTGACTGAGAGATGCACTTTAGTTATTGAGTTATCGGTTTTGCAAGCGTTTCCGAGTTACTGTACGGGATGCGACGCTAGCGATCAAAACCATGCCCAAAAGGACCGAGGCAGCAGTCCACGCCAATTCGTTCTGCTCCTTGTAAGGAGAGCTGGCGTAGCTATATATTAATACCGACATAGAAGGAGTCGGAGTCAGCAGTGTTTCGGGAATTTCTTTGAGTTTTGAAATAGTTTCTGCACCTATGGGAGACTGCATTATCTCGCCCAATTTATCAACTAAAGGAGGCCAGAATTGACTCGACAATGCTGTTACAATCAGCGGTGCGGTTTCGCCGGCGGCGCGGGAAGCAGCGAGTAAAATACCTGTGGTAATAGTTGGAAGTGCTGAGGGTATAATAATCCGAAAAATAGTTTGAAAGCGTCCGCCTCCCAAACCAGCAGAAGCGAGGCGGTAAGAAGTAGGCACTAATTTTAATGCTTGTTCTGTTGTCAGAGCAACCACTGGAAGCATGATGACGGCGAGGGCAAAACCGCCTGCTAAGGATGAAAATGCTTTGGTGGTAACGACAATTAGGGCGTAGGAAAAAACGCCAACTACGATCGAGGGAACGCTGCTGAGAATGACCGTGATAAACCGAATACTATTGGCTATCGCTTTGTTTTCTCTACCAAACTCAGACAAAAATATTCCCGTCATTACGCCTATGGGTACGCTGATTAATGTCGCAATTCCTACCATTAAAGCAGTGCCGATAATCGCATTTGCAAAGCCGTTGGGCTGGTCTTCAACTCCGACGGGTGCTGGTAGAGATACTAGCACTTCCCAGCTTAAATGTGTGAGTCCTTCCCCCAGGATTTTGTATAAAATAGCAAACAAAGGGAGTAGGGCTAGAGCTGTCAGAGCGAAAGCGATAACTGTCATTCCCCGGCTGAAAAAAGTTCGACTTAGCGACAGGGGGTTGTTGATTTCTGCATCCAGAATACTGTTTGAATTTTGTGCTTGAGTCATGCGATTTGAGATTTTAGATTGAACCAGCGGACAAACCAGGCGACGCGGCTTGTGATAAAATTGCTTTCGATGATTTTAAGTTTTAGCTCCCTTGGCCCCAATTAGCTGAACTAACAATACTGCGATCGCATTTACCAACAAAGTGATGACAAATAAAATTAAGGCTAAATACATCAAAGCGCCGGTGTGCAGCGGTTCGATAGCTTCGCGAAATTGACTTGCCAAAACAGCAGGAATCGAGTAGCTGGGAGCCAGCAGGGATGGGTTAATTTGAATCGAGTTGCCAATTACCATTGTGACTGCCATTGTTTCGCCTAATGCGCGTCCCAATGCTAATATGGTGGCGCCGATAATCCCCGAACTAGCTGCTGGTAATAACAGCTTGAATATTGTTTCCCAGCGGGTGGCGCCGAGGGACATGGAAGCACTTCGCAAATCTACTGGAACTGACATCAATACATCGCGACTGATGGCGGCTACTGTGGGCAAAATCATAATTGATAACAGTATTCCGGCCGGCAGCATTCCGGGGCCTAAAGGTTCGCTGCTGAACAGGGGAAACCAACTGAATTTATCGAACAATGACTGCTGCAATGGCAACAAAAAGGGAATCAAAACAAAGATTCCCCACAGCCCAACTATCACGCTGGGAATAGCCGAGATTAATTCAACCATGAATCCCAAGGGCGATCGCACCCAAACGGGTAAGAAGTTCTCGCTAGTCACTATAGCTACTGACAGCCCTAAAGGAAGTGCGATGATTATGCCGATCGCAGAACTAATTACAGTACCGTAAATAAACGGCAAAGCCCCAAACTGCAACTCGCCGATATCCCACTTGGGATTCCACAAGAATGAGAGTCCAAATTCGCTAATAGCAGGCCAAGCATCTTTAAAAATTACCGCACTCATCCAAAACAAAGTACCCGCTGTCGCTAGGGCAAACCCCCATACAAATACTGTAAATCCTGACTCCATCCATAGACCTTCACCAGCAGTATCTGTCAAATCTACTTCTGTGTTTATTTCTGTCGGTTGCCGAGTCAATCTATTCCGTTTTTTTGAAATATTAGTCATACCGAAATTAGTGCGTGCAAAGTGAAATATTTGCTTAAAGGACGAGGAATTATAATGGGCTGGTTGCGCGCTGCGAACCTAGTTTGTAAGGTACGCAATGCGTACCTTACACAGTAAATTTAGTGCACATTAACCTGATAATTTATGAATTTTGAGTCATCGATTTAACTCGTCAACTCATAACCCCGTGCGATCGCCGGAATTAACCTCTGGCAATCACAGTCTGATTAACTGCTTGAACCACCTTTTGAGCTGTAGCGGAAGGAATCTGAGTAAACTCTAGCTGTTTGTTGATACCTTGACCTGTAGTCATCACCCAATTAACCATCTTTTTAATAGCCTCTGCTTTCGCAGCAGGATACTGTTTGTAGATTAACAGCCAAGTCAAACCAACAATCGGATAACCGTCGTTAGGATTGCCTTCTACTAAGCGGAAGTCTGCGGGGAATGTTTCCCCTGCTAAAGCTTTCTCTGCTTCAGCCAAGCTAGGCTCTACAAACCGGCCAGCTTTATTTTGAATAAATGCTGTTTGGAGATTGTTTTGCCGAGCAAAAGTATCTTGAACGTAGCCGATCGCACCCGCTGTATTCTTCACCAAAGCAGCTACGCCGGGGTTTCCTGGACCCCTGACAGCGTTGTCTGGCCAATTCGGCTGAGCGGCAGCTTTGATGGTGCTACCAGTTGCCTGCAAGTGATTAGCAAAAATAAAGCTAGTACCGCTGCTGTCTGCCCGTACAGCTACTCGAATCGCAGTATTTGGCAAGCCTTTAGCTTGTCCAGAAATTCCGGCTATTTTCGCATCATTCCAGCGAGTAATCTTGCCTTCAAAGATGCCGTTCATGGCATCCTTATTTAGCCTGAGATTGGTCACTCCGGGCAAGTTGTAAACAACTGCAACAGCACCGCCAGCAGTCGGAACCGCCATAACGCCGCGCTTTACCTCAGCTATTTGTGCAGCAGTCATCAGCGCGTCGCTGCCTGCGAAATCAACATTGCCTCCAATGAATGCTTTGATGCCAGCACCGCTGCCAGTTCCTTCGTAGTTTACAGTAATTTGATTTGCACTTCTCATCTGAGAGAAGTAGCGATCGTAAAGAGGTTTAGGGAAAGTTGCTCCCGTACCATTTAGGGTTACAGCAGCTACAGCGGAACTAATCAAAGTCAGCGAAAATGCTGCTGCTGCTAGTGTCACTATAAAACTACGTCGCCAACGTCCTGTGAAAAAATTCATATTCCTCCTCTCCCTTAATAACCGGCTTTGCAAATCTCCTCCATAGGATAGACTGAAATCCGCAAGGAAAGGGAATAAAAAGAATAAGCTTGTTTTAAATTTTGGTTAATAATAGATTAAATAATAAAACAATAAGCTTGTCTTAAATTTTGGTTAATAATAGATTAAATTTTCATACCCAAGACTAGGAAACCTGATTTCTTAAATAAGTCAGAGAGCTGACTGTGCGATCGCCAATTGATAATTCTTATCCTTCTTCTGAACTTTCAATCTTTGGGATGATGGCCACTAGATGTTCGCTACCGATTAATATTACTTTAAAATCCGCCGATTCAGACTGGAATAATTTGATTAGACTGGAATTATTCCCCAACAATTGTTTGACAATTAAATCAGCATGAAACTGATATTTGGCAAAAAATTTTTTCTTAATTATTGCCACAGGAATATAATCCTCTTTTAACTCAACTTTTGCAGTTTCAATTATTTGCACAAGTATATATTTTAAAACATCCAGCGACTCAATAGGATTTGAATTGAGATCGGGAATTATTTCTGGCAAATTTTGATTGACAACAACAGAAGCCAAAGATACTTCAGCCACCGGTGTCACTTCGTTTTCTCCTGATTCCGACACTGCTGTGGCAGGGGAAGTTGTAGAAGGGAAAACAATAGTACGACGATCTTGAAAAAGCTCAGCCACACTAGAAAATCTAGCTATCCGCTCATCAATAGATTTGTGTTCAGCCTTCAAGAACTCACCAATTTGATTAGCCAATTCTTCAAAACTAGGGACTTCCTGTTCCCTTTTGCAAGAATAGTGATTAGTATCACCAGTTAGAAGATTTTCTGCAGACAAAACAGCATTTTGCCGTCGCACCCGAAACACAGTCAATCCCTGATTTTGCAACTGATTGCAAAGGTGATTTAACAAACCGTCCGAAGAACAGACAAAAACTTGTTTTACATCCCGATAGCGGTATAAAATAGCAGCGCCAAAAGCAATCATTTTACCGTCAGCACTATTAGCACCACCCGGAACGTGAATCAGTTCGTAACCGCGCTCGTAAAGTTCAGCATCCAGCTTGCCCGTAGTAGGCTTTTTCCAGTTAGCAAAAGCAATTTTAACTTGTAGGGGATAGCCAGACAAACTGGCTAAAAATTTTTCAGCATTAACGTCAAGTTTCAAGTTTTCTGCGTCTAGGAGCAAAATAGCTAGACCCCGATCGCACTCTGAGCTTTTGTCGGGAATCGCACCTTCCCCGCACCTGCTGCTAGACGGCCTTAGCAAAGCCTCAAACAATTGTTGGCCGTTAGGTTGACGCGGATAAAACTGTTGGCTGCGAGAACGACCGTTTTTACGAAATCGCTCAGGCGATCGTCGGGGATTTTTCACAATCTATCGAACGAGTATCGGGGATTTTTGATTAACTTATCATCGCAGTTTAACTTGTGGCAGTCGATCGGCTCATAATAACAAAAGAACGTTAACAATTCTTAAAAAAAATGGCTAGAGACTTGCGGGGATTCCTAAAACTACTCGAAGAACGGGGACAACTGCGCCGGATTAGCGCTTTAGTCGATTCCGACCTCGAAATTGCCGAAATTTCCAACCAAATGCTGCAAAAAGGCGGCCCTGGACTGCTGTTTGAAAACGTCAAAGGGGCAGAATTCCCCGTCGCCATTAACCTGTTGGGTACGGAAGAGCGCGTTTGCTGGGCGATGAACATGGAAAAGCCGATCGAACTAGAAGAGCTCGGCAAAAAACTGGGTATGCTGCAACAGCCAAAACCGCCGAAAAAGATTTCCCAAGCGATAGAATTCGGCAAAGTGCTGTTTGACGTAGTGAAAGCCAAACCCGGCCGCGACTTTTTCCCAGCTTGTCAGCAAGTGGTATTTGAGGGAGAAGGGGTGGATTTGAACAAAATCCCGATGATTCGCCCTTATTCGGGAGATGCGGGCAAAATTATCACCCTGGGTTTGGTAATTACCAAAGATTGCGAAACGGGGACGCCGAATGTGGGGGTTTATCGGTTGCAGTTGCAGTCAAAAAACACGATGACTGTTCACTGGTTATCGGTGCGGGGCGGGGCGCGACACTTGCGGAAAGCGGCGCAGGCTGGTAAAAAGTTGGAAGTTGCGATCGCCCTTGGAGTCGATCCCCTGATTATTCTCGCCGCAGCAACGCCAATTCCTGTAGATTTATCCGAATGGTTATTTGCCGGACTTTACGGCGGTTCCGGCGTGCAATTGGCCAAGTGCAAAACCGTAGATTTGGAAGTACCGGCGGACTCGGAAATTGTGTTAGAAGGAACTATTACGCCGGGGGAAGTTCTGCCCGACGGGCCCTTCGGCGATCACATGGGTTATTACGGCGGCGTGGAAGATTCGCCGTTGGTGCGGTTCCACTGCATGACGCACCGCAAAGACCCGATTTATCTAACCACCTTTAGCGGGCGGCCGCCGAAAGAAGAAGCAATGATGGCGATCGCGCTTAACCGTATTTATACGCCTATTTTGCGGCAGCAAGTATCGGAAATTGTCGATTTCTTCTTACCGATGGAAGCCCTGAGTTATAAAGCCGCAATTATCTCGATTGATAAAGCATATCCCGGTCAAGCGCGCAGGGCTGCTTTAGCATTTTGGAGTGCATTACCGCAGTTTACTTACACTAAGTTTGTGATTGTTGTCGATAAAAGTATCAACATTCGCGACCCGCGTCAAGTAGT
>NZ_JAUBQR010000287.1:0-6951 GCF_036701385.1 Microcoleus sp. Pol12B4
TGTACGCTTTAGCCGTCACGGCTTTGGTACTGTTAAGCGGCAAAAAGCCTCAAAAATTGTACGATATCAATAATAAAACTTGGGATTGGCGATCGCACGTCAGTGTCAGCCCAAATTTAGCCAGCGTATTGGATCGGATGTTAGCAGAACAACCGGGCGATCGCTACCAATCTGCAAAAGCAGTCCGCGAAGCACTCAAAGATCCAAAACTATCTCAAATTGGCAGTATAATTTCCCAAATGGTGACAATGAACTTTGTCGGCCGTCCTTTCAAAAACACCACTCAAACTGCTACCAGTAATCATACTCCTGTTCACCAAAATCCTCAACTGGTTAATAACCACAGCACATTCAAGTTAATTCCTTGGAAAACCCTAGGGAGTTTAAGTGTGATTTTGGTACCCGGAATTTTAGCTTTTAGTGTAGTCAAATCTGGTTTCACCTTGCCCAAGTTGCCGGATTTACCTAAATTTTCTTCGCGCCAGCAACCTCCTGATACATCCTTAGAGCAAGCAGAAATAATTCGTCAAGAAAAAATAGGTGAACGGCGCAAAAATCTCAACATTAATCAAGATATCTTCTATCAAAAAGTAGATGAATTATATTACAATAAATATCCCGAATTCCAAGGTCGTACCTTGACTGAAAAGCCAGAAGATGCTGAAATAAGGCAGAAATGGTATGAAGTTGCTGAGGATTTATTGGACAAGTTGGAGAAAGGAGGAGAGTTGTGAAATTTAAGATAGAATAAGAGTGATTGAACCGCAGAGGGCGCAAAGAGCGCAGAGGGAGAAGGAAAAAGGCAAAAAAAGAGAGGGAAGAGAAAGAGAACTTTATCTGGTTTAATACAAAGTGGTAGAGACAACGCACTTTTAGTTTATTGCAAAATGGATTCTATTCAACTTACAGGAATTCGCTGTTACGGATATACGGGCTATCTGCCGGAAGAGCAAGTTTTGGGGCAGTGGTTTGAAGTGGATGTTACTCTCTGGCTGGATTTATCGCAAGCTGGAAAAAGTGATGATATTCAACATACTCTTGATTACCGCAGCGCAATTACTCTAATTCAAAAGCTAGTCCAAGAGTCGAAATTTTTATTAATCGAACGCCTAGCAGATACTATTGCTCAAGCGCTTTTACAACTACCGTTAGTAGAAAAAGTTAAACTACAACTCTCGAAACCTGCTGCCCCCATCCCTGATTTCGGGGGTAGAATTACTCTAGAAATTACTAGAAGTCATTAGTCATTAGTTCTTAGTCCTTAGTCATCAGTCTTTAATCTGCATTAGTTTGTCGCTAATGACTGATGACTGATGACTGATGACTATTTATTAATTACCACTTCAGCAAATTAAATTCTTCCATGTCTACGGTATTGCGGTTGCGATAAATCGCCAAAACAATTGCCAAACCTACGGCAGCTTCAGCCGCCGCTACCGTAACTACAAACACGGTAAATACTTGGCCCTTAATTTGTACAGGGTCGAGATAATTGGAGAAACCCATCAAATTGAGATTGACAGCATTCAGCATCAACTCGATCGACATCAACACGCGCACTGCATTTCTGCTGGTAATCAAACCGTAAATACCAATACAGAAAAGAGCGGCGGCTAATAACAGGAAATACTGGAGTTGCAGTTGCATAAATTTTGCGATTTTGTCTCAATCTAAAGTTACTACAAAACTAACACTATGGTGCGCTTAGCGCACCATAATATTACTTAGATTCTGGCGAAGACACATCTCCGGCAGAAACTAATTCGCGAGGTCTTTCCGGCAAACTCAAAGCGGGTGTTTCGGATAGCTTCTTTGACAGTTCATCCGGGAAAAAATCGCGGCGCGCCAACACAATTGCTCCCACCATTGCCATCAACAAAAACACAGATGCTAACTCGAAAGGCAGCAAAAAGTCGGTGAAGAAATGTTTGGCGATAGTGACGATCGAACTTTCGGCCGGTGCTCCTGTCGTCGCGACAATAGCCCAAGGAGTAGACACCACCATCGTACCCAACAGTGCAAACAACCCTACGCAAACTACTGCTGTTGCTATTTGACGCACCCAAGCGTTGGGAATAGTGCGGAAATCTTCGCGCTTGTTCACCAACATAATCGCAAACAAAATCAAGACGTTAACAGCGCCAACATAAATCAATACCTGCGCTGCTGCGACAAAGTCGGCATTCAGCAACAGGTACAAGCCGGCAATGCTAGTAAATACGCCGCACAGCAAAAATGCTGAGTAAACGATGTTGGAGAACAGCACTACTCCTAGTGCTCCTGCAATCATCATTACCGACAGTATGCCAAATGAAACAATTTGAACCCCTTCAGCTAGATTCACAATTTTTTATCCTCTGTTAATTGGGCATTGGGCATTGGGCATTGGGCATTGGGCATTGGGCATTGGGCATTGGAAATTTGTTATTTGTTATTAGAAAAACTACTAACAAGTAATCATTAACCATTAACCACTAACTACTAACTATGCCCCATGCCCCATGCCCCATTACCTATTTTTCGATAATTTCCTCTGGACGCAGACCGGCGCGGCGATCGGTGTAGGAAACTTCATGAGGGTCGATCGCACCTTTCGGCAAATAAGCGAATTCGCGCATCGGTGTCACCATAGGATCGTCTGTAACCTTGTAGGGCAAACGTCCGAGGGCTACGTTATCAAAATTCAGTTCGTGACGTTCGTAGGTGGCCAACTCATACTCTTCTGTCATCGATAAACAATTAGTCGGACAATATTCTACGCAGTTGCCGCAGAAGATACACACTCCGAAATCGATACTGTAGTGCTTGAGTTGTTTCTTCTTAGTTTCTTTGTTAAATTCCCAATCCACCACAGGCAAATTGATCGGGCACACCCGAACGCAGACTTCGCAGGAGATGCACTTGTCAAATTCAAAGTGAATTCGACCCCGGAAACGTTCCGAAGGAATTAGTTTCTCGTAAGGATACTGCACCGTAATCGGCCGGCGTCTCATGTGGTCAAAAGTAACAGATAGCCCTTGACCGATATACTTAGCAGCTTGAAGAGTCTCTTTGGCGTATTCGCCTACTTGATTGAGGAATTTTAGCATGGTGTTCTCTCTCTGTACTTGAGTTTTTGGTAATTGCTAATTGATAATAGGTAATTGGTTAACAGCTATTTTTGTTTAGCTGTTGCCCTTTACCTATTATTAATTAACCGCCAAAAGCAAAGGGAAAGGCAAGCTTCAAAGCTGCGGTCAATAGCAAATTAACTAAAGCAACGGGCAGCAAAAACTTCCATCCCAAATCTAGCAATTGGTCGATCCGAACTCGCGGCAGAGTCCAGCGGAGCAGAACTGCCAGAAACAGGAAAAAGTAGGCTTTCAGCATGGTCATCGTAATGCCCAGCGTGCCAGTAATTACCTGCAACCAAGGAGTCGTCTCGCTCAATCCCAAGGCATTTGTGATGACTCCGACCGGAATCGGGCATTCCCAGCCGCCGAGGTACAAAACTGCTACTAGCAGGCAAGAAAGGACGAGGTTAACGTAGGAAGCGATATAGTACAAAGCAAATTTCATGCCGGTGTACTCAGTCTGATATCCTGCTACCAATTCTTCTTCTGCTTCCGGGAGGTCAAAGGGCAAGCGTTCGCATTCTGCTAGTGCTGCAATCCAAAAAATCAGGAAACCTGCGGGTTGCCGCCAGATATTCCAGCCGAGAATGCCGTAGCCGGCTTGCTGGTGTACGATGTCGATCGTACTGAGGCTGTTGGACATCATCACGACTGCCAATACTGCCAAAGCTAGGGGAATTTCGTAGCTGAGGGATTGAGCAGCGGCTCTGAGTCCTCCGAGGAGGGCGTATTTGTTGTTTGAAGCATAGCCGGACATCAGCAAGCCGATCGGCTGAATGCTAGAAAGAGCAATCCACAGAAATATCGCTGTCCCCATATCGGCGATCAGCATATGCTCTCCGAAGGGCACGATTAAGTAGGAGAGAAAAACTGGAATCACCACAATTACCGGGCCTAGGGTAAATAGCAGCGCGTCAGCTTTTGCCGGTACAATGTCTTCTTTGAATACCAACTTCAGACCGTCAGCAACGGGTGCTAAAACTCCCAGAGGGCCGATGAATTCCGGGCCTACCCGCTGTTGAGCAGCGGCGGAAATTTTCCGTTCCAGCCAGACGCTAGTTAGTACCCCGAAAACGGCAGCGACAATCATCAGCAACATTGGCAGCGGTAGCCAAAGCACTTGGGCGATGTCCGCCGGTAAGCCCAAATTCATGAGGGCTTCTACGAAACTTCCTTGTAAGTCAATTCCTGGGTTCATTTGTCCAGCTTTTGAGCGATCAGCATATAATTTTTCACCCGTCCTTCGTAGGAGTAGGCTTAGAAATCGGGGTCTTTGTAAAGATTTTTAATGCTTTACCGCCTAATAGTATATCGCCCGACAGGCTCCAAGAACGCACAGACAGGGTGAAGTTCTAATTATATGAGCCTGCAGCGTAGCTAATGGATGGGTAATTTATGTATTTTTACTTAGCCGATCGAGCTGATCGATTTTAGATTTTAGATTTTAGGTTTTAGATTGAACGTTGAATGCCAAACAAAAGGGCCCAGAGTTAACTCTGGGCCCTTTTAATTCTGTAAAGTGGCTTTCAAATGGCTTAAACCATTGATTTTACGTCACTTTGTTTATGGAACTGGGCAGAATCGAACTGCCGTCCAAAGCGGGTATTTACCTTCCGATCGTTCACAGGTTTATCCCCTCTAATCCTCGGGGCGGGAACCATCTTTATCCCAAATGGGGGGATTTTCTAGTGATTGCTTTCCTAGCTAGCCGACTAGAAACGTTTAGCTAGGGCATCCGTTGGGGGTTGTTATGCTACCTTTAACGGAGTGAGGTGGCATACACTCTAAACCGAGCTCAAGAAGTTTTTAGGCTACAGCTACGGCTTTGCGAGCGAAAGGAACGATGTTGTTCGCATTTACTATTTTTTTTGAGCCGATATTAACGAGAGTAGACTCCCTCTCGACCTGCATCACGGAGCAGCTTTCGCCACCCTGTCGAAACCATTACAGCCCCTCGTGTGTTCTTTTATGATAGACAATATTTCGTGTTGCGTCAAGTCAACCGATTTTAGATTTTGGATTTTGGATTTTGGCACAAAGCTGAGTCGGGAATATTTACATCTTGCACCATTTTCTTGAACAGGCTTTCCGGCCTGTTCCACAAGAGTTGAGTTTTCCTGTGGGGTGGGCCCCAGAACCCGCCCAGGTTTATTGACAAGGGTGCAAAATGTCAGCGCTGCCAAGTTTAATGCAAATTTTCGTCCCAGACGCCGATGTAAATCCGATCGCGCTCGTTGCGTTCGATCATCCCTTCAAGCGAACCCTTCCTAAACGTAAACCGATTGCTCCGGCGCTGCTGCACGTCGCCCAAGCCTTGCAAAATCTCCCGGCTGGCGCCGCCCACCATCCCGTTTAAGGCGGTTCGCACCACCAAATCGTCCACCGACTGGGCAAAAGAACCCTCTGTTTGTACTAGCTCGCCCGAATCGCGATCGTAAATGTAGCCGAGAGTAATCCGATTTGGCAATATTTCGTAAAGTGCGGTGCGAGTATTCGGCCAATAGCCCCGAGCTTGAGAGTCAGTGGGTTCTCCCAATTGGGATAAAATCTGACTTTCCGCCGTACCAACGGCATACCCAGGGATTGTGGGAGTCTTCTGATAATTGGTTC
Organism: Microcoleus sp. Pol12B4; assembly: GCF_036701385.1. NCBI lineage: Bacteria > Bacillati > Cyanobacteriota > Cyanophyceae > Oscillatoriales > Microcoleaceae > Microcoleus > Microcoleus sp. Pol12B4. The sequence goes on from NZ_JAUBQR010000287.1 coordinate 5,724, forward strand.
CCGGTTGTTCGCTGGGTGCGGGCGATCGATCTGGCGACAACTCTTTGTCAACAAGTTTTTCCGTTGGTGTGGGTTCGACTGCTTCCGGAGAAGGCGCTGGTGTTGGCGCTGGGGCTGGTGTTGGAGTTTCAGCAGTCGGCGCTGGAGTTTCAACAGCCGGCGCTGGTGTTTCAGCAGCCGGCGCTGGTGTTTCAGCAGCCGGCGGCGGAGTTTCTCTGCGAGTCGGCGCTGGTGTTGGTGTCGGCGCGGGAATTGGTGCGGGGCTTGAGCGCGCGTCTGGATCTGCAGGGGCCGAAGTGCGCTCGTCCTGGGCGACCGGTGCGGGTTCCGAAGACGGCCGGTTGAAGAAAACCCTAGCAATACCGACAAAACCTGCAACAATAAGTGCGATCGCCACGAACCCCAAAATCCACCAAACCTTGCGGTTGTTGTTCCCTGAAGGCACCACAGCAGGCGCTGTTCTGGAACCCGCAGAGGACTGAGGCCCGTGTCCCGGAATCACCGCCACCGTCGGCCCGGTGCTCGGCGACGCTGCACCCCCCTGCCCATGCAGCAGCGATAGCCACTCATCCACAGTAGCAGGGCGGTTTTGAGCTTCTACCGTCATCCCCCGCATCACTGCAGAGCTGACAGCCTCACTTAGCTGAGGCCGCAAGTCGCGGGGTGAAGGCATCGGCTGACTGGTACGCAAAATTGCAGCCACCGGCACCTGTGCTGTCAATAAAGTGTAAAGCGTCGCCGCCAGACCGTAAACATCTGTTGCGGGCGTATATTTTCCTTGGGCGAAATACTGTTCTGGGGGTGCGTAGCCGTCGGACACCATATTAGTGTGACTTTGGGTTGCACCAGCAGTAAACTCGCGGGCAATGCCAAAGTCAATCAGCACGACTTCCTGAGTACCTTGGCGCAAAAGAATGTTTTGAGGCTTGACATCTCGGTGCAGCAAACCCTTTTGATGAACAACTTTTAAAGCAGCCCCAATTTGAGTGATGTAGAGAATTGCAAGATTTTCTGGCAGCGGATTATTTGAACCAACTACATCGCCCAAATTCTGACCGGCAATATAGTCCATCACCATATAAGGCTGCCCGTCTTCCACAAAGAAATCGCTGACGCGGACAATATTCGGATGAACGCAGGAAGCCAACCGTCTCGCTTCGTCTTGAAACTTGCGATCGAACTCAGCAAAATTGGGTTGCTGCCGCAGAGATTCGTTGAGGGTTTTAAT
>NZ_JAUBQR010000288.1:0-6940 GCF_036701385.1 Microcoleus sp. Pol12B4
GACGGACAATCTGCTGTAACCGCGCAGTCGGAAGATTATGCTTTGTTTGTGAAAGCTTTGTTGGATTTGCACCAAGCGAGTTTGACTTTAGGCAAGGGGGAAGAGGCGAAACAGTTGCCGAATTCTCAGTTTTGGTTGGAGAAAGCTGTGCAGGTGCAAGAAGAGTTTGATGAGTTTTTGTGGAGCGTGGAATTGGGAGGATATTACAATACTGCTAAGGATGCTAGCGAAGATTTGTTGGTGCGGGAACGCAGCTATATCGACAATGCAACTCCGGCGGCGAATGGAATTGCGATCGCCTCTTTGGTTCGTCTCGCACTGCTGGAGCAGAATTTGGAATATCTCGATCGCGCCCAGCAAGGTTTGCAAGCTTTCAGCAGTATTGTACAAGATGCTCCGCAAGCTTGTCCGAGTCTACTTTCGGCGATCGATTGGTATCAGCATTCTACCCTGATTCGCACGACTCCCGATCGAATTTCTGGCTTGATTTCCCAGTATTATCCGACTGCTGTCTGTCAGATTGAGGCTGATTTGCTTGAAGGTGTTATCGGGTTAGTTTGCGAGTGTTTAACTTGCAAGGAACCTGCGAAAAGTCAAGAGCGGCTGTTGGAGGAAATTTTGCAAAGTCAAACACGGGTTTAGTACCAATACTGTCTATATTATTGAACCGCGAAGACGCGTTAGGCGAAGTCGCGCGTAAGCGCTAGAACGCGAAGGAAGAAGGGGAAGCAGAAGGAAGAAGTAGATTATCTTCTACCGGGAAGGAATCGCATTTTCAGTCTGCCCCTCAATCTTCCAAAACCTCAGCTAAGTCTTCCATTGTCAAGTCGCTTGGACTTAGCTTTACTGGTTAGACGGTGCTTGATGACGGTAGCGATAGTTAGACTTTGGACACTACCTAATCTCACTCTGTCGGCTGAATCTCAGTGGCTTCAGCCCGCTTGAGTGTCAAAAAATGCAAATACTTTCCGGCGGCAGTGTAACTCGAACGCTGTCGCCGACTTGGTATCGCTGCAAGTCATCTCTGTGCAAGTTTTGTCGGCGAAGGGCGATCGAACTTTTAGCAGTCAACCGCACCGTATAGCGCGTATCAGTGCCAATATAAATAGCCTCTTCTACTATTCCCGACCAGCTATTTTCATCGTCATAATTAGCCGGATAAATCGCAGCTTTTTCTGGACGCAACACCAGGGTGACAAATTTCCCAGCGGGCATATCTTCTGCTGTCGTAACTAACACGGGCAACTGCTGGTCAACCAACACGATTATTTGACCGTTTTGTTTTTCTACTACTTGCCCGCTTAAAAAATTGCTGTCGCCAATAAAATCAGCAACAAACCGCGTTTTAGGATATTCATAAATATCAACTGGTGTACCGATTTGTTGTAGTTTCCCTCCATCCATCACTGCAATTCTGTCCGACATTGTTAGTGCTTCTTCCTGATCGTGAGTTACATAAATAAACGTAATTCCCAGTTTTCGCTGCATTTTTTTTAATTCTAACTGCATCTCTTTACGCAATTTTAAATCCAGCGCTCCCAGGGGTTCATCTAACAGCAAAACAGACGGCTGCTTGACTAATGCTCTTGCTAGTGCTACTCGCTGCTGCTGTCCCCCTGACAGTTGGCGGGGATAGCGTTTTCCTACATCGGTTAACTGTACTAATGCTAAGGCTTCAGCAACGCGATCGCGAATTATTTTCTGAGGCAAATTGTCCATTTCCAACCCAAAAGCGACATTTTGTGCTACTGTCATGTGCGGAAATAAAGCATAATTTTGAAAGACCGTATTTACTGGGCGGTGAAATGGCGGGCGATTTTGCATCGGTTGACCGTGAATATAAATTTCGCCGGCTGTGGGAATTTCAAAACCAGCGATCATTCGCAAAGTTGTAGTTTTGCCGCAGCCAGAAGGGCCGAGTAAAGAAAAGAATTCTCGGTCGTAAATTTGCAGGTTGATGTTGTCTACAGCTAAAAAATCGTGACTGCGGACACTTTTAAATACTTTGGAAACTTCTAAAACTTCGACAGCGTGCATTGTGTTAGTATGTCTTAGTTATGACTAATAAAAATTTGAACTCAATTCCGGTTAAATAAACATAAATTATCTAGGGGCTGGTTCATCAAAATCTTTAATACAAACTAAAAATTTAAGTAAACCCGCCCCGGCGGAAACCTGTGTTATGGCGTTTCTCAAGTGTGGTGAGGTATGCCTTATGCCCTATGCCTTATGCGAGATAGTACCTCATGTTACTGAGAAAGGTTATATATCTACTTTCCAGCCCCCGCTTTAACTTCCGTCCAAGCTCGATCGTACAATGCAGTTGCTTTCCCGACATCCTCCAATAATTTCATTTTGCCAAAGACTTCAGCCGGCGGGTAAATTTGAGGATTTTTCAAATCTTTCGCGTCGATGAGACCTTGATCAATTGCTGCTTTATTTGGCGATCCGAAGTGGGTAAAATTGGAAATTTGGGCGCCTACTTCTGGCTGCAAAATATAGTTAATAAATTTCTCCGCTAACTCTTTCTGGGGCGCACCTTTGGGAATTGCCATGTTGTCAGAGAAGATAATTGTTCCTTCTTTGGGAATAGCGTAGCGGAGATTGGAGTTTTCTTTCATAACCTGGAAAAGATCGCCACTCCATTCCATTGTCAGATTTACTTCTCCTTGATCGAGCAGATTTTGACCAGTATCCGGGACAAAAGCAGCAATGATATTTTTACTTTTAATCAGCAAATCGCGGGCTTTGTTAATTTCTTCGGGATTGGTTGTGTTGGGGTCAAATCCTAAATACATTAAAACTCCTGCAAATGTGTATCTTGCATCGTCTTGCCACGCGACTTTTCCGGTATATTTTGAGTCGAACATCGCCGCCCAACTATTAATATCGCCCTTGGTTGTTTTGACGTTGTAGCCAATTCCCATTGTTCCCCACAGGTAGGGTAGGGAATATTTATTTCCTGGATCAAAATTTTGATTGACAAATTTAGGTTCTAGGTTTTTTTGATTGGGAATATTATTTAAATTCAGCGGTTCAATTATATTTTCTGCGATCATGATTTTCACCATGTAATCGGCGGGAAATATTAAGTCGTAACCGGGGTTTCCCTGTTTGAGTTTGGCGTAGAGTGCGTCGCTGTTCTCAAATGTGTCGTATTGAATTTTAACATTGTTCTCTTTCTCGAATTGGGCGATCGCTTCTGGCGCGATATAACTGGCATAGTTGTAAATGCTGAGGACTTGCTGCTGGTTAGCACCTGTGGGGCTACAGCCGAAAGCCACGGTTGCACTGAGCACAAACAAAATTAGGAAATTCAGCAGGCGTTTCATAGGTTGTGTTAGTTGCAGATGACAATAATTATGACACAAAAAGATTTTTTTTAAGTTTTCTGAACTTTTAACGATGATAAAACCAGGAATAAGGAAGCGAACAACATCAAAGTTGAAATAGCATTAATCGCTGGCGTTACTGCAAACTTTATCATGCCGTAAACAAATAGCGGCAGCGTCACCGAACCGACGCCGGTGGTAAAGAAGGTGACGACAAAATCGTCCAGAGACAGAGTAAAAGCCAACAGTGCCGCGCTGAAAATAGCAGGCCAAATCAGAGGGAGGGTGATGCGCCAAAAAGTCCGCCATTCGTTAGCGCCTAAGTCAAAAGCTGCTTGTTCTAATATCGGATCGAGTTCTGCCAAACGTGCCCTGACAGTAATAGTCACAAAGGAAATATTAAAGACAACATGACCGATAATTACGGTAGGTAAGCCGAGATTGAGGCGAATTCCCGTGAGATTTTCTAGGATCCGAAATACTAGGGTAAAGAAAACTAGCAGCGAAATGCCGATCGTAATTTCGGGCATGATAATCGGCAAAAACAGTAAAGCCTCTACTGCTTTGCGTCCAGGGAAATGAAAGCGTTCGAGTGCTAGCGCGATCATTGTACCAAAAATTGTGGCTAACACAGTCGAAATAGCTGCAATTAGCAAGCTGTTGTTAAGTGCTGTCACAATTCCCGCGCTACTACTCGTTGCAATCGTCCCGCCTGCATTGCCAAACAAACTGCGGTACCAATCGAGGGTAAACCCGCGCCAAACGGCATTGAATCGGGAGGCATTAAAGGAATAAATAATTAAGATGAGAATTGGCGAGTAAAGAAAGGCAAATGCTAGTGCAGCTTGTACCAAAAGCCACTTTTTGCCGATCGCCCGCACGAGCAAGTCTAGTTTTGTTTTAGTCATCAGTCATTAATAATTAGCACATTTTAACTTAAATGCAGGGTGAACCGATTAATGTACACCTTACCTTATTGAGGTTCATCAGACACGCGGAAGTAAATTAACACCGGAATCAATATGATGACCGTCAATAGCATAGAAAGCGCCGAGCCGAAAGGCCAGTCGCGAGCTTTCATAAACTGATTTTGAATCAAATTTCCCACCATAACTGTTTTAGAACCCCCCAATATATCCGGTGTGATGAAAGCGCCTACGGCGGGAACAAAAACCAGAATCGAACCTGCCACAATGCCACGAGTTGTTAATGGTAAAAATACGCGCCAAAAAGTGCGAATATCGTTTGCCCCTAAATCATGAGCAGCTTCTACTAATGAAAAATTGAAGCGTTCTATGCTAGAATATAAAGGCAGAACCATGAAAGGTAAATAGCCGTAAATCAGACCTATCGCCACAGCGAAAGGCGTAAAAAGCAAGTTTAACGGTTCGTTAATAATTTGCAGGCTTTGCAAGGCTGTGTTAACGACTCCTTCGCTGCGCAGGAGTATGATCCAGGCGTATGTTCTCACTAAAAAATTAGTCCAAAATGGAATAATTACCAGCAAAAGCAAAGCATTTCGCCAGCGAGGAGAACGGGTGGCGATGAAAAATGCTAGGGGATAGCCAACTAACAAGCAAGCGACCGTTGTTAGAAAAGCGAGCCAGAGCGATCGCCCAATTACTCCTAAGAACAGTCCGCTGAACAAACGCTGGTAGTTGCTGAGAGTAAATATCCAAGTAACACCGCCGTAAGTACCGCGTTCTAAGAAACTGTACAAAAGTACAATTAGCACTGGCAGAATGAAGAAAACCATCAGCCATGCGGTAGCGGGAAATAAAAGCAGCAACAGGTTAGTTTGCTGGCGGTTTTGGACACTCATTATTTACTCAAGCGAAATTTAGCACATAATTCAACACATTTTATATCAAATCCGCATTTTATGAATTATGTCATGATTAATAAAGAATCAAGAGGTACGCAATGTCAGCAGAATCGTCAACCCCAAAAATAGTCGTCGTCGGTGCAGGGTGGGCCGGTTTAGGCGCTACCTATCACCTAGCCCAGCAAGGCTATGATGTCACCCTGCTAGAAGCTGGCCCTTATCCGGGTGGCTTAGTTGCAGGGTGGAAAACCGCAGGCGGGCGTTCCGTAGAAGCTGGGATTCATGGCTTCTGGTATCCCTACAAAAATATATTTTCGTTAGTTAAGGAATTAGGACTCGATCCCTTCACGCCTTGGACTCGTTCTTGTCAGTATTCACCGGCGGGATTGGAAGTAGAATCGCCAATTTTTCAGGACGAACCGCGGCTTCCCACACCGTTAGGAACGTTTCTTTACACCCGATTTAAAAGGCTGCCATTAGTCGATCGGCTTTCAGCGTTGCCCTTACTCTACGCCGTCCTAGATTTCGACAATTCCGACGAAGCTTGGCGCAGGTACGATCGCGTCACAGCCCGCGAATTGTTCAAGCAGTTTGGTGTTTCTGCAAGGCTGTACCGCGATGCTTTTGAACCGATGTTATTAGTAGGTTTATTTGCACCAGGAGAACAGTGTTCTGCTGCCGCCGCTTTGGGAATGCTCTATTATTTCATATTAGCGCACCAACCGGATTTTGATGTAGTTTGGTGTCGCGGAACAGTCGGAGAAAAAATATTTCGTCCCTGGGTCGAACGCTTGGAAAAACTAGGCGCAAAAGTATTGACACAGCAGCGAGTTACTGACTTAATAGTTGACAGCCACAACCGAGCAACAGGCGTTGTTTGCGGCGAAGAAACCTTCGATGCAGATGCAGTTATTTTTGCAGTTGGCGTCACGGGAATGCAAAAAATTATCAGCAGCAGTCCAGCTTTGCAAAGCCGCCAAGAGTTTCGGGATGCGATGAATTTGGGTGCAGTGGACGTGTTAGCTGTTCGCCTGTGGTTTGACCGAAAAATTGACATTCCCCTGCCTTCTAATGCCTGTTTTGGATTTAGTTCAACTACAGGTTGGACGTTTTTTGATTTGAATGCTTTGCACGACGAATTTCGATCAGAACCGGGCACAGTAGTCGAAGCTGACTTTTATCACGCAAATCAATTAATTCCCCTGAAAGATGAGGAAATTTTTTCCTTAGTTCAGCGGGATTTAGCGACTTGCATTCCGGCTTTTCGACAGGCAAAAGTAATTGACAGCAGCGCGATTCGGCTGTCGCGGGCAGTGACGCATTTTGCCCCTGGCAGCTATCAGTATTTGTTGCCTGCGGTAACAAGTTATGATAATGTATTGATGAGCGGCGATTGGGTTGTGACCCGTCACGGTTCTTGGTCGCAAGAAAAGGCTTATGTTACTGGCTTGGAGGCGGCAAATTTGGTAATTTCGCGTTTCGGAATCGGAAACAAAGCGGCAATTATTCCCGTGGAAGCTGACGAACCGCACATTCAAATCGGGAGAAAGATTAATCAGTTTACTCGCAGTTTGACTAAAACTTTCATTCCCGATTTTTGGCTGCCATAAGAAGGAAGAAGTTCGGCACCAGATTCTGTAACGAATTTAACGGATGTCAGGAAGAAGGAAGAAGGAATTTCTTGCTTGAAGCGGTAAGGTGCGCAATGCGCACCCTACATATAGACTAATAACCAATGACCGCTGACTGATGATACTATTTTCAAAAAAGAATACAACTGTAG
>NZ_JAUBQR010000434.1:0-1541 GCF_036701385.1 Microcoleus sp. Pol12B4
TAATCCATTCGCTTTTGAGAACCAATATTTCCCGAAACTACTTCTCCGGAACTAATCCCAATTCCGAAGCGAAACGGCTCTGCACCGGGGCGAGAATCATTAAACTCTTTCAAACGGCGGCGCATATCTAAAGCCGACTGAACCGCCATCCAACCGTGGCTTTCCGGGGGATTCAGCGGCAGGGGCGCGCCGAAAACCGCCATTAAAGCATCGCCAATAAACTTGTCTAAAATGCCTTCGTAGTGGATAACGGCCTCCACCATCGTCTCAAAATATTCATTCAGCAGGGATACCACATCGGACGCTCCCAAATTTTCTGTCAGGGTGGTGTAGCCGCGAATGTCGGAAAATAAAATAGTCACTTCTTTGCGTTCGCCCACCATCAGGGCGCCTTCACCCAAAGCCATCACTTTATCTACGACCCCAGGAGTCAGGTAGCGGTACATCGTATTTTTCATCCGCTTTTCGCGGCTGATGTCTTCGAGTACCACTAAACCGCCGCGCACGCCGCCTTCTGGATTGATTAACGGGTTGACAGTCAAATTCAAACTACGTTCAATTACTTTAATTCGAGAGGCGGGGATGGGCAGCGGACAATAAGGGTGATAAAGGGCAGAATTTCGCAGCGCAAATAGAGATTGGGCATTAGCTAATTCTGCCAGCGCTACTTCCTCAGTCCACGCGCTGTTTTCGCCCCAAGCGTAATATAAATTAGGATCAGTGCGATCGGGCACGGCCAAAATATAACTTTCTTCTTCTCCTTCTTCTCCTTCTTTTTGTGGGGAATGGAGCGTTTTTTCTACCAACAGCCCCACAGTTAAACTTTGTTCGGGAACGTAATGTCTGGCAGCAGTTTTGAGACTGTCTTCTAGTCGAAATTGCAAATTCTCTATCGGCACAACTTCCCAAACATAGCGATTCACCAGTTTATCTTCCCAAATATCGGGATTGTGTTTGCTTTTAGCTTGATTTACCGGACAGCCCAATAATTCTAGGGCTGCTTCGTTAATAGTCACAACTCGTCCCTTCAAATCCGTGGAAATCACTGCATCAGAAAGACTTTGCAGCATATCTTTCTGATACTGCTTTTCCACCATTACGTTCTGAAACAGTTGAGAATTTTGCAACGCCATTCCCGCTTGGGAATTAAACGCTCGCAAAAACTCTTCGTCGGAAGGCGTGAAAGTACCTTGGTTCTTATTAATTAGCTGAGTCACCCCGATGAGCTCACCTTTAGCGTTATGCACCGGCATACACAAGACAGTGCGAGTGCGGTATCCCGTTTGCCTGTCAGTAGAGGGGTCAAAGCGGGGATCGTCGTAAGCATCTGTAATATTTAGAGGTTGACCAGTCGAAGCCACGTAGCCAGCAATTCCCTTATTAGCAGGAATGCGGAGATCTACCATCGTTTTGCCGTCGGCCTTGGCGACTTTTGTCCAGAGTTCGTTAGTTTCCCGATTTAATAAAAATAGCGTGCTGCGATCGGCCTGCATCAAGTCGCGAGCTTGATCCATGACCGAGCGCAAAGTTGTTTCCAAGTC
>NZ_JAUBQR010000435.1:0-1538 GCF_036701385.1 Microcoleus sp. Pol12B4
AAGCAGAAAGCCCACAAAAGCAGTTGTCCGAACCCAGCAATCAACAGCAATAAACGAGGAAAAGAATTATGGATACGCGCAGTACAGGCAAAGGCAAAGCGCTAGCCCGCCGCGGCAAAGCAAGTTCCAAAAGCCAAGCGACAGAACCCACGGATGCCAAAGCAACAGGAATTCAACTTTATCAGCCGCCACACCTGCATGACAACCGCCCCGTCGGGCCAGACGATTTTACCATCAGCGAAATCGTCTCGATATCGGGGGAGCGCCCGATCGGCACTAGCACCCTGCACATCAGCGAAACCTACGGCATTGTAGGCAATCGCCCGGTCGAATCCAGCGACTTTGAAGTGGTTGCTACACTCGGCAATCGCCCGATCGGCTCTAGCGCCATGCAAGTCAGCGAAATGTTCAGTATGTCTGGTGCCCGCCCTATTGGCATCAGCACTCTGCACATTGATGAAGTTTACTCCACAATGGGAGGAAACCGCCCCATTGCCTCAAACGAAATTGACGATAGCTCGGCATTAATGGGCTTCTTAGATTAATTAGTCATTAGTCATTAGTTATTAATTTTGCGCTGTTAACTAATGGCTAATGAAACATTTTTAGAGAATTTCTTGACGAACGCGACCGAGCAATTGAATCGTCTCAAGTGATTTATTTAACCCTGCCAATTTTAACAATCGGCGTTGTTGATTTATGGTATGAACAACTCAATCTGCAAAAACTGAAACCAGCGCGTCAGAACATCTTCGGAATTTCCCACTTATCTATTTTCATACCATAAATCAGCAACACCCTAGAAGTGGCGTTGCTGAATTTATGGTATGAATGACTCAATCTGCAAAAACTGAAACAAGCGTGTCAGAACATCTTCAGAATTTCCAACTTATCTATTTTCATACCGTGAGTCAGCAACGCCTAACAATCCTTTCGCCATTGTTAAAGAGCTCAACTGGGTCATGAAAAGCACGAGCGAAAAAGCGCTACAAATCTCTATTCCTAATGTGGTCACAGGTTAGCCAAAGAAATTGATCTCGCTGGCAAAGCGAACTACTCAATCCACAAAATCTCACTTTTTAGTTACAACAAGAGTGTCTGATCCGTTGGCAGGAGAGCGATTAAATATTAAAATATTTTTGGTAAGTGGTAACAGTTCTAGCAGAAGACCTTCGGCAGAAAACTACCCCAGCAATAATTTCAACAATTAATAACGTCCTCAGCGTCTTCGCGGTTGCTATAACTGTTAAGAAGTCACAACATTTAATAGTTGATATTTCACATTTCAGAGTTCAATGGCTAATAACTACTGATATCGTTTGCGGTTGCATCGGTATTGTTTAAATGTCTAAACAGTCAGTTGTTCCGAAAGCATAATTTTAGTCAACAGCCAACAGTTAACAGTCAACAACATCTTGCTCATGCAAGCAGAATAGATATGACTAATAACTACTTTCCCAGACCCTGATATTTGCTCAATAAAGCAGCAAAGCGCTTGTAATCCACAGGCTTCCTCACATACTCCGCCGCTCCCAATT
>NZ_JAUBQR010000289.1:0-6838 GCF_036701385.1 Microcoleus sp. Pol12B4
ACGGCGAATTTTTCAGCTTTTGCTGAGGTTATTAGCAGCTACACGCCGGAGTTTGTAGCCTCGCGCTGCGGCATTACTGTCAGCGAGTTAGAAACGGCGGCAAACTACTGGGAACAGTCGCAGCGGGTTTTGTCGCTGTGGTCGATGGGGATGAATCAGTCGTCGGAAGGCACGGCAAAGGTGCGATCGCTGATTAATTTGCACTTGATGACCGGTCAAATCGGCAAACCGGGATGCGGCCCGTTTTCCCTCACCGGCCAGCCAAACGCGATGGGAGGGCGGGAAGCCGGAGGACTGTCTCACTTGCTCCCAGGCTACCGATTTGTGAAAAATGCTGAACACAGAACCCAAGTCGAGGAGTTTTGGGGAATCGCACCGGGAAGTATTTCCCCGAATCCAGGCCGCACAGCTTGGGAGATGATTACCGGTTTGGAAACTGGCGAAGTCGAGTTGCTGTGGATTGCAGCTACTAATCCGGTGGTGAGTATGCCGGATTTGGAACGCACTAAAGCCGCTTTGTTGCGCTCGCCCTTTACTATTTATCAAGAAGCTTACTATCCCACTGAAACCTCCGCCTACGCTCATATCCTGCTGCCTGCAACGCAGTGGAGCGAAAAAACGGGAGTAATGACGAATTCTGAACGCCGCGTTACCTTTTGTCCCGGTTTCGACACTCCCTCCGGGGAAGCCCGCGACGACTGGAGGATTTTCGCCGAGGTGGGACGGCGGTTGGGTTTTGCCGAACACTTTGCTTTCGACAACAGTGCGGAGGTTTTTACAGAATACGCCCAGTTGACGCGCGGCCAGCCTTGCGACATGACCGGTCTGAGCCACGAATACATCCGCCAACAAGGCCCCCAGCAGTGGCCTTGCCGGGAAAACGAGCCTGTGCATCCAGCGAACGAAGCGAAGCGGCTGTATACTGACAGGCGTTTTCACACTCCTGACGCGCGGGCGAGATTTTCGGCATATCACTCCCGGGGACTGTCAGAACCTCCAGATCCAAATTATCCCTTTGTGTTGACGACAGGGAGACTTTACGGACACTGGCACACGATGACGCGGACGGGTAGAACAGAGAAAATTAATCAATTGCACCCCGATCCGTTTTTGGAAATTCACCCCCGCGATGCTGCAAAATTGCAGATTAAGGAGGGAGATTTGCTGGAAGTTCGATCGCGCCGCGGCAAGGCGCAGTTTCCTGCCAAAGTCACAAAGGCGATCGCCCCAGGTACGCTATTTGTACCTATGCACTGGGGTTATCTGTGGGCTGAAGGTGCTGAAGCTAATGCCATGACTCATGCTGCAAGCTGTCCAGATTCCAAACAGCCTGAGTTAAAAGCTTGTGCGGTGCAGTTGGTCCTGGTTGGGGCAGACACTGCAGCGGAAGTGGTCGCAGAAGTTGGGGAATTTAATTGGGCAAAATCCACCGTTGCCGTCACTTCTTGAGCTGCCATCTAACTACGGGATGTTACAAATCACCGAAGAACGAGCTGGAAGCCCCAGGCTTTAGACATAGGGAGGAACGTGGTGGACGTTCGGCGATACGTTCGGGGAGCGCTCAGTCAATCCCGCTCAGTCGAACTATTGAAGATTTACTCCACACATGAATCTGGGTTCTTGAACAAGAGTCTAAAATTTTGCACTCTTCCCGACAGGAGTCCGGGGCTTGTATCCGTTTTTTGGGGTAACAACCTCTCTCGATCAAGAAATTTTGAATCCGGACATACCCTACACATAAATCTTAAATCTCACATCCCAGATCTAAAACCTAAAATCGTTAGGCCATTACGCAGCCTAAAAACTGCGTTTCCCCGGCAGAGCCCGGGAATAAGGAAAATTAAATTTATGTAAATTTATGTATTCTGAGTTTTTATTGGGGGTTTTTACTTCCGCAGAATGCCTTCTGGTGAATAGCTTCTGCTTTCTTTTTAATTAATCGAGTCAGACAATTGCCGTTTGCACCTCAAGGTGCTATAATGGTTTTACAAGGCTTTATTTTCGGCAGTACAGTTCGTTCGATCGGCGTTCCTCCGGATTTAAATCTCTACACCCTCTGATTCTGGAGAATGTTCAATGTCAATCTATGTCGGCAATTTATCCTACGAAGTAACGCAGGAGCACCTCAACCAAACTTTTGGAGAGTACGGAACAGTAAAGCGCGTTCAGTTGCCTGCTGACCGGGAAACAGGTCGGATGCGGGGCTTCGCTTTTGTAGAAATGTCTACTGAAGCCGAAGAAGCCGCAGCCATTGAGGCTCTTGACGGTGCTGAGTGGATGGGTCGCGACCTCAAGGTCAATAAGGCAAAACCCCGCGAAGAACGTGGTTCTTCTAACAGCGGTAACTGGGGTAACAACGATCGCGGTGGCAATTCTCGTCGCTACTAAACCACCCGAGCTAAATTTTTAGCTATATTGTATATTGCGTCGGAGCAAGCTGGGAGTAAAAAATCATTCTCTGTGGAGAACAGATAGTTAGTTCAGTGGTCGTACCGCGCCTTAAAAGCCTCAAAATATTGCTAGACAATAGTTTGAGGCTTTTTTATGGCAAAAATTATTAATTAGGAGTTCGAGGGCGTGCGATCGATTCCTAGCTGACCCGAACTATAAAATATAACAGGCAGAGAGAGCCTCCTTCCCCAGTGCCCGGTTCCCGCCGTGCAACCACGCACTCGCAGAGTTTGGCGCTTGCAAAGTGTACCGAACAATGACAAAATCATCAAGAATGATGATTAAATCACTGGTATGCTGAAAAAAATATTTAGGCAAATTTCTAAGTTAGGAAATGAGGAACAATTTCTGCATTTTACAGAAAGTGTAGAAGTAATAATATCGAAAATTTTATCACTCGCGATGATTTGGGTAATTCTCCTCAGCGTTTGCGATTTGCTAATTTTTTTAGGAAAAGAATGGGTAAACCACAGTGATGATTTGTTAAAAGACACGTTGTTTGTCATATTTGGGTTATTTTTGAATGTTTTAATTGCTCTAGAAATATTGGAAAATATTACAGCTTATCTGAAAAAGCACGTAATTCAAGTAGAGCTAGTTATTGTAACTTCCTTGATAGCAGTATCTCGAAAAATCATCATTCTTGACCTGGAAAAGAAAACAGCAGCAGACTTGATTGGTTTGGCGATTGCAATTTTCGCGCTTTCAATCAGTTACTTGATAGTGCGGTCCACAAATAGAGGAAACGATAATAGTGGGCATTAGGAATTGGGGATTGGGAATTGTTAATAACTAATATCATGTCCGGTCGAGCGACCGGACATGATATTATTCCAACAAACCAGGAGGAGGCACAATTTCAATTCTGCCTTGTTCTAAGTCCACAATTGGCACAATCTCTTCCACAAAAGGAATCAAGATTTTTGTGGATTTAGGCTCTTTAACGCGAATTTTCCGTGGTTTGCGGGTATTTCTGGGGTCAGCGTTGGCTTTGGGAGTTTCCGGCTGTTTTGGCTTTTCTAATTCTGCGGCGACAGTTTCCGGCGGCGTTAGATTCGTTTCTACTTCTAAAAGATCGTTACCTGCGGGAATAATATCACTTACCTTGCCTAAAATTTCCCCGGTTAACTGGTTAAAAACTTCCATACCGATCAAATCTTGGACGTAAAACTCATCAGATTCAAGGTAAGGTCGATCGGTCTTTTCAACAAACAACTTACAGCCCCGCAGCGCCTCAGCACTATCGCGGTCTTCCACACCCTCTACCTCTACAGCATACAGCCCTTTGCCCGGAATGTAGCGACCACCCAAAAACTCGATCGGCTCGGGTTCACTTTTGTTAGGGCGCAAAATCCACCGCTTCCCCGGTTCGATAAATCTTTCCGGGAAATCCGAATCCGGATAGACTCGCACTTCCCCGTCTAAACCTTGAGCTGCTACAATTTTACCGATTTCTATCCACTCAGACATAGATTATATCACTCAAATTGTTAGTAATTGATAATTGGAAATTGGAAATTTGGTATTGCTAATTAGTAATTGGTAATTAGCAATTGGTCACTAAGAATTCTGCCCTCGAAGCTCTTGCCGATCCCCGTTAAATCCGTCAAACAATTCGTTTCCGCACAACCCTCTTTCATCAACATCCATCCGTTAAATCCGTTAAACAATCCGTTGCCGAACTTTCTTCTTTACACCAATCCAGTTCTCAGCGCTACAACGGCTGCTTGCACGCGGTCATCCACTGCCAACTTATTCATAATACCGCGAACGTGAGTTTTAATAGTATTTGGACTCAAGTAAAGTGCCGCTGCTATCTCCGGATTGCTGTTACCTTCCACCATTAATTTTAACACCTCCAATTCCCGCTGTGACAACTGACCAAAAGTAGTTGTAGAGGCAGGTATAGGGGGTTTGAGGTGTTCGATGACAGTCCGGGCAATTTGAGGGTCAAGATATGTAGCTCCCTCTGCTGCGGCTGCAATCGCTGCTAACAGCCTATCTACAGAAGCACCTTTAATACAATAAGCATCAGCCCCACTAGAAAGGGCAGCAATAATTTCAGTCTCTGCCGTGTGAGAAGTTAACATTACTACTCGAACTTCTGGCAGTTGTGCTTTAATTTGCTGCGTCGCTGCTATGCCGTCGAGCCGTGGCAAACCGATATCCATCACAATAATATCAGGTTTGAGTTTCAGTGCGGCTGCTACGCCTAAATAGCCATCTTCTGCTTGTCCTACTATTTCTATTTCTGGGGAATCCGCTAAAACTTGCTCTAATCCCAGTTGCATCATCGGATCGTCTTCAACAATTAAAATTTTCATAATACGAAGGAAGAAGGAAGAAGGAAGAAGGAAGATTACTTAGTTATTAACATTTTACAGTAAATCATACCGAACCAATAACAAATAACCCATAACAACTAACTAATGACTAACTTTTAAAACCTCTACGAATTCGCCTGGTAAAATCCCGGTTTCCACTGGTGGCAAAACTGCTAAACCACTTGTATTGGCGAGGTTAATTAAATTCGCTGAATTTTGGCTGCCACTAGCAGGTTCAAATTCCCAGACTCCGGCAACTAAATGCAGTTTACCCCAAATATAAGTTTCGCGTCGGCCAGGCGATCGCAATTCAGCATTACACCTAGCTTTGACAAACTCCGGCCCCCAAGCATCAGGGGCAAGCCCAGACATCTTTCTCAAAGCAGGCACAACAAAACGCCAACAGCAGACTAAAGCCGAAACCGGATTTCCCGGCAAACCAAAATAGAGACAATCCGAACTCAAACTCGGCGAATCCTGATTTTTTTCACCTCGTTTAAAGCCAGCAACCGTTAAAGGTTTACCCGGCTTAATCGCCACAGAACTAACGTGAACTTTTCCTCCCAAATCCCCTAATATTTTCTCAATATAATCGTAGTCTCCTACCGAGACGCCCCCCGTAGAAAGCACCACATCTGCCGTCGCAACAGCCCCGGCTATCGCCTTGTTTAACGCCTCTTCATTATCAGGAACAATGCCTAATCGAATCGGTTCAAATCCCATTTGTGCCAACAAAACTGTCAAAGCATACTGATTTGAGTCCACCAGTTTCCCCGGTGCCAAAGCTTCGTCAGGCGATACCAATTCGTCACCCGTAGAAAAAATCGCCACCCGCAGCCGCCGATAAACAGGAACTTGAATGCACTGGGCAGTTGCTAACACCGCCATTTCTGGGGCGTTGATAACTGTACCGGGAGTTAGCAAAGTTGTTCCTGCTTGATAAAAAGCGCCTTTGTGCCTGACAAATGCTTGCGGTTTTTCAGGAGAAACTAAGATAAAAATACGATTGCCCTCACGTCTTGTTTCTTCCTGCATTACCACCGTATCAGCACCCGCAGGCATCACCCCACCCGTAAAAATTCGCGCTGCTTGCCCCGATTGGAGGGTATTTTGAGGCTGATATCCGGCTGGAATCTCTTCTACTACTTCGAGTACCACTGGTTTTTCGGCGCTACAGTTTTCTACATCATCAAAGCGTACCGCGTACCCATCCATTGCCGAATTGTCCCAATAAGGAAAATCCAGGGAACCAGTGACGGCTGCTGCCAAAATGCGCCCCGATGCTGCCAGCAAGTCTACAGTTTCTACATCCCGCTGACTGTCGAGGGGCAGCGCCAAATTTAGAACGATCGATTCTGCTTCTTTCACTGAGAGCATGACTGTCTCCTTATTTTGATAACACTCATGATTAAGTTTAGCAAAATATCCTGATATATTGGTGATATAATTTTTTTGTGTTTTGGCAATCAACCTAATTTTTGGTATTAATTGCTTATGACTATTTGTCGCTCTGTTGTTCGACTCAATTGTTTATCGTTATTATTTGTGACGTTAATGATATCTTTTACTCAAATTTCCGGGTTAAAAGTTAGCGATTTATTCTTTCCGCCTGATTTTTCTCCCCATCCCAATGTCGCTTTATTAACACGGACTTTCCAAATCTTGTGTTCTGTACCGGTCGTTATTTGTACTTTCACTTATGGATTAGCTAAAACTATTCAAACGTGCCATGAAAAAAATCAATTTATTTTATTTTCTGCTTTTTTAACAGGTGGATTTCTGCTGAATCAAACTTACCGAATTCATATATATATGATCGCATTAGGAATTCCTAAGCTAGGAGTAAGTCTTTTGTACGCCATTATTTTGTTCTCCTACGGATGGTTTTTTCGGCGAGAACTACAGTTGACTCCCTATCAAATATTGTTAACTGGTTTGGGCTTGTTGTTTTTGGCGATCGACGTAGATTCCCTGCATCTAAAAAACAAGATATTCTCCAGTTTACTAGAGGGAGTACCTAAATTGTTTAGTGAAATCAACATTGCATTTTATTATTGGTATGT
>NZ_JAUBQR010000004.1:0-67697 GCF_036701385.1 Microcoleus sp. Pol12B4
CAGGGGAATAGCAGGATGCCAGACCAGCCTACGAAGACGAAGCGATCGCGTTTGAGCCAGTCGTCGAGGACATCAAATATGCCTCTTTCGGTCTGGGCGCGTCCGACTGCGATTGTCATTGCGGTAAAATCCTTTTGCTTGTTAAAAGACCAAGGTTTCTAATTAAAGTTAACATAACTATATATTAGAAGTTCAGAATTTTTCAACATAATTAGCAGGAGTTGATACACAATGCCGATCGGTAGATCGCGATCTCGTCAGCGAAGCGTGACGCTCCGTGGGCTAATTGAATTAAGATTTGGCTTTAAGGCTGTTTAATTTTATGACTGCAAAAACAATGACCTCGATCGATCCTGTCCTGCGCTACCCGGTTTTGGGCTCCCGCCGCTTCAGCAATTACTGGTGGGCGACGGTGGTCAGCATTGGAGGGACTGGTTTCCTGCTGTCGGGCATTTCCAGCTACTTGCACGTTAACCTGCTGCCTTTTGCTGACCCGACTCAGCTCATTTTCATCCCCCAAGGCATTGCGATGGGTTTCTACGGTGTCTGTGGCGTGCTTTTGGCGCTTTACCTGTGGCTGACTATTCTCTGGGATGTCGGTGGCGGTTACAACGAGTTCGATCGACAAACTGGTAACATTCGGATCTTTCGCTGGGGTTTTCCCGGCAAAAACCGCAAGCTTGATTTTACTTGCAAGACATCGGACGTGCAATCTGTGCGGGTGGACATTAAAGAAGGTCTCAGTCCCCGTCGCAGTATTTATCTTAAGCTCAAAGACCGCCGTCAGTTTCCCCTGACTAGAGTCGGACAGCCGATTGCTTTGTCGCAAGTGGAAAATCAAGCGGCCGAATTGGCTCGATTTTTGCAAGTTCCCCTAGAAGGACTATAGGGATTTGCAATTTGCGATTTTAGATTGGTAATGTCTCGTAGGGTGCGCCGGGCCGCGCACCTTGCCTACCTGGTAAGTGAAAAATATCGCTTTGCGAGTAAGCCCGTTACCAATTTTTGAATCTATCAATTAACAATACTTCGGACAGTTTTTGATGGCCAACCGTAGAATAAGGGTTTCAAGGCTCCCAGGCAAGTTCGGTATTCCAGGAAAATCGCGGGTTTGAAACTACGAACTAAAAACTGTTCGGACTATTGAATTAACATCTTTAGTTGCAAAGTCCGTAATTGACTCAAAGTGAAAATACAAATGCAAATGCAAGTCAAAATTCAGCGGTGGTTGTTCTCACTTTTAATAATTGGCGCGTTGTTTGTCGGAGGATGCGCTAGTTCTCCTGTGGCAAACTCGACTCCGACGTCGAATCCGGCGTCGGGTGAAAATATTTCTTTGTCTCCGTCTCCTTCTCCTGCTGCTGTAGCCGCGAGTTCGCAATTTAGCAATTTGCCACGATTGGAAGGAAAAGCAACGGTGGTAATGACGGTTAAAGGTGCTCCAATTACGATCGAACTCGACGGCACAAATGCGCCAATTACTGCGGGCAATTTTGTCGATTTGGTTCAGAAAGGTGTCTACGACGGATTGGTTTTTCACAGAGTCGTGCGGGAACCTCAGCCTTTTGTAGTTCAGGGCGGTGACCCCCAGGGCAAAGACCCTAAATTCCCTACAGCGCGACTGGGAACTGGGGGTTTTATTGACCCAAAAACTTCTAGCGAACGCAGGATTCCTCTGGAAATTAAAGCTCAAGGTGCTGCCAATCCGACTTACAGCCAAACCCTAGAAGAAGCTGGGGTTAAGGAGAAACCCGTGTTGATGCACAGTCGCGGGGCTGTTGCTATGGCTCGATCGCAGAGTCCTGATTCGGCTTCTTCTCAGTTTTATTTTACTTTGACCGATGTACCCTTTTTGGACGGCAGCTATGCGGTTTTTGGGTACGTGAAGCAAGGGATGGATGTGATTGATAAGATTGAAGCTGGCGATCGAATAGATAAAGCTACTGTTACTCAGGGTTTGGAAAATTTTAAGCCTGTTCAGTAGTCAGTAGTCAGTCGTCACTCCTCAGATCAATTCCGGTTGCACGATCGAGATGATTGTGGACTGTTGACGGTTGACTCGATTTTATCATTCCGATGCAACCGGAAATGAGATCACTCGTTGGTCGTTGGTTAGTAGTTAATAATTAGTTCCAATCATAAATAACTAATAACTAATGACTAATGACTAATGACTAAAAAATTGGGAATCAGAGGGCAGATGTGGATGTTGTTGTTACGGGAATTGGCCTGGTTTCTGCTTTAGGCACTCTGGATGGTAGCTGGAAAAGATTGTTGTCTGGGGAATCAGGAATTCGGCAATATCAACCTTTTATAGAACTTGAACGGCGACCTTTGGCTTTAATAGGGACAAAACCTGTCGATTTAATAACTTTAACTCGGCAGGTTTTAATAGATGCTGTGCAAGATGCTAATTTGACTTTGCCTTTGCCTGATTGCGGAATTGCGATCGGTTCTAGCCGAGGCTTCCAGGCAAATTTGGAACTGTTAGCAAGCGAAGGAAGTTCGGCAACGGATTGTGTAACGGATGGAAGAAAGAGGGAAGTTGGAAGAAGTCTGAGGGAATTCGGAAGAGGGAAGTCGCAAGAAACAAGGGAATGCCCAATTACCGATTCCCAATTACCGATTCCCAATTATCAATTACCGATTCCCAATTCTCAATTTGTGAATTTTTTGCCTCACATGGGGGCGATCGCAGCGGCGAGGGCAATTGGTTCGACGGGGCCGGTATTGGCACCGATGGCTGCTTGTGCGACGGGTATTTGGTCGATCGCCCGCGCTGTTGATTTAATCCGTACCGGTGAGTGTCAGCGGGTGATCGCAGGTGCTGTCGAAGCGCCTATCACACCGCTGACTCTGGCTGGATTTAGCCGGATGGGTGCTTTGGCAAACAATGGGTGCTATCCCTTTGATGAAAATCGGGAAGGCTTTGTGCTCGGTGAAGGCGGGGCTTTATTTGTATTAGAATCAGCCCAATTGGCAAGGCGTCGTGGTGCTAAAATCTACGGTCGAATTTCTGGTTTTGGCTTGACAAATGATGCTTGCTATGCTAATGCGCCGGAGCAGGGGGGGGAAAGTGCAATCGCGGCGGTAAATCAATGTTTAAAACGGAGCAATTTAGCGGCGGTTGATATAGATTTTATCCATGCTCACGGTACTGCAACTGATTTAAATGACCGACACGAAGCACTGTTAATTGAAAAGTTATTTAACCGAGGAGTTGCTGTTAGTTCGACCAAGGCGGCTACGGGTCATACTTTGGGAGCTTCGGGAGCTTTGGGCGTGGCTTTTTGTTTAATGAGTATTAAATATCAGATGTTGCCACCTTGCGTGGGAATGAAAAAACCGGGGTTTGAATTAGATTTGGTTCGCTGTGCGCGATCGGCTATTGTCAGAAATGCGGTTTGTTTAAGTTTTGGCTTTGGCGGGCAGAATGCTGCGATCGTTCTATCGGGCGATCGTTAATTTTTGTAAACTCGGTCGAGCGGCTTTTAAATTACACGATATCTCTACAGTTAAAATCTTCTAAGGTGGCAGGAGAACCCACCCGCGGATCTAATTTAAATCTCAAAAATAGTACAATATTTATGTATTTTATTCAATTAACTGAGAATTGTGGTGAGATTACTGCTACTGCTATGCTAGCCTGGCTCTGCATCCCGACGCTGATCCTTGCCTCCAAGCCTGGGAGGTCAGAAAATAGAGGCAGATTAAAGCAGTATTGTATTTGATTAACGCACCGATCCCGATCGGCGAAAATAGAAGAAAGAAACTGTTTCAATTAAGTTTCAGGTATCTTAACATGGATCTGGCATTTCATCGATTTATGTCTTATTTTGAACCAGAGCAAGCTGCTCACCTCTGCCAAATAGCTGTTTTGGAGAGTTTTGATGAGGAAACGCTGGTTTTTGAAGAAGGAGAAACAGCGGATTTTTTCTATCTAGTTTTAGAAGGTAAAGTCGAGTTTAGCAAGCGCCTTGAAAACCATAAATATCAAATTGTTGCTGTGGCTAAGCCAGATGATTATTTTGGCGAACTCGGAGTTTTAGACGGAGAGCCACGCAGTGCTAGAGCTGTGGCAGTTGCAGGCTCTACTTTGGCAAAAATAGGCCGTAAAGAACTCATAACAACTCTCCAGTTTGCTAAAGGCAGTTCGGTACTGCAAATGTTTAGTTTCATTACTAAAAATTTACGGGATACCACCGATCAATATGTTAGCCAGTTGGTACACAAACAAAAAATGGTATTAGTAGGAGAAATGGTGAGTACAATTATTCACGATTTTAAAAGTCCTTTTACCGGAATTAAACTCTCCACTGAAATGCTCAAAGAAATGCACGAAGATGAGGAAACTCAGGAGTGGTGCGAACTTATTCAATTGCAGGTTCACCGAATGTTGGGGATGGCTGAAGAAGTATTAGAGTTTTCGCGCGGTAATTCTGTATTACATAAAAAACCCATTAATCTAATTCAGACGTTGCAACAGTTTGAAAAGTTGAACAGAGTTTATTGTGAAGCAGCAAAAGTAGATTTAGCAGTACGGGTGACAGAAGTCATCGTGGAAGCCGATGAAAATAAGATTTTGCGTGTTTTACAAAATTTAGTTGGGAATGCTGTTGAGGCTTTTGGCGGGAGAGGGGGCAGGGTAGAGATTGCGGTGACACAAAGTCAGGAGTGGGCAGAAATTAGCATTTATGATAACGGCCCGGGCATTCCGCCGACAATTAAGGAAAAGTTATTTGAACCGTTTGTGACTTATGGCAAGCGAACTGGTACTGGCTTGGGAACGGCGATTGTTAAGTCGATAGTTGAGGCTCACAAAGGAAAAATTACTTATGAGTCAGAGGATGGTAAAGGCACAACTTTTTACATCCGCTTGCCTAAAATTATGGCTTTAGCAGATCAAATTTAAGTCGGTACGAAGATTATATTTAGGACTTTTTCAGTAAGCCTCACAGACTTGGTTTATGAGTAGATATCTTGTTATAAAACAATATTTTTTACGTAATAAACCGGGTTTAAAATCCTAAGTTCTAATACTGTGCAACGAGTTACAGAATCAAGTATAATTAAATTAAATAACTGCTAAAAATTTGATGCCAGTTACTATTCAAACCTTACCCACAGAAGTTATCAATTTAATTGCCGCCGGTGAAGTCATTGACTCGATCGCCGCAGCGGTAAGAGAATTAGTTGAAAATTCTCTGGATGCTGGTGCAACTCGCATCGTTGTTTCTGTCTGGCCGGAACAGTGGCGGGTGCAAGTTGCAGATAATGGTACGGGAATGGATCTGGAAAATTTGCGACAGGCGGCTTCGCCTCACAGTACGAGCAAAATTACCACTGAAGCAGACCTTTACAAAATTGATACTTTGGGATTTCGTGGGGAAGCTTTGCACAGTTTAGCTCAGTTGGGCTGTTTGGAGGTTTTGAGCCGATCGAATGATTTGGGATTGGGGGATTTTTCGGAAAATCGAGAGTCGGCGCAAACCCCCGCCAAATCTTCATTTAACAAGGGGGGAGTTGAAAATGCTCGATCTGGCTGGCGGGTGATTTACAACAACGCAGGCGTTGCTGTGGAGGTGGAAACAGCGGCTATCGCTCCCGGTACGGTGGTGACTGTTGATAATTTGTTTGGCAATTGGCCTGTGCGTCGCAGTTTTTTGTCACCGACACAGCAAATGCGATCGATCCAATTAACCCTTCAGCAAATTGCTATTTGTCACCCGCACGTTAATTGGCAGTTGCGTCAAGGAAACACGCCTTGTTTGCACGTAACTCCTGGTAGCACAGCGGAACAACTTTTACCTCAATTCGTGCGCGGTGTGCGATCGAGCGATTTGCAGTATTTAAAGTTAGATTTGCCTGCGAGTCCTCAAAATCAGAAAGCAGCAAATTTATTGGTAGAAACTCAACTTGTTGGCGCTACAGTTAAACCTAATTACCAATTCCCAGTTGCTACTTCCCAATTCCCAATTCCCAATTCCCAGTTTTTAGAATTAGTAATTGGTTTGCCCGATCGCTGTCACCGCCGGCGGCCGGATTGGGTGAAAGTTGGGGTAAATCGGCGAGTTGTGCGATCGCCCGAATTAGAGCAAACTATTCTCAGCGCCTTTGCCCGCACCTGTCCGCGCGATCGCTATCCCGTGTGTTTTGTCCACCTGCAAATCTCCCCTTCGGAAATCGACTGGAATCGCCACCCGGCTAAGGTTGAAATTTATCTGCACGATCCGAGTTTTTGGCAAGCACAAGTTAGCGCAGCAATTGCTCGTGCTTTGCATTTGAACGATGAAGTTTTGCCGCCTGCCCCAATTCCCGAGCGAGTGGGAAAATTGCTGAAGGCATCGGAACAAAAAAGTGCTTACAGTGTCGGGATTTCGGGTAGGCAGAATGACAACGGCGGCGAACAGGAAAAAGCTAATAAAATAGGATTGATGGAATTGAGGGCGATCGCTCAAATTCACAATACTTACATTGTTGCGGAACACCCGAACGGAATGTGGTTGATAGAACAGCACATCGCTCACGAGCGCGTTTTGTACGAGCAATTGTGCGCGGCTTGGCAGCTAAAATGTCTAGAAAAACCCGTGATTCTTAGTCAATTATCGGCGCTACAAATTGAAAATTTATCTCGCTTAGGCTTGGAAGTAGAAAGTTTTGGGGAACAGCTATGGGCAGCCCGCGAAGTTCCTGAATTGTTAGCCGATCGAGATGACTGTGCGGATGCGCTTTTTGAACTCAGTAAAGTCGCAGATTTACAAGCTGCTCAAGTTGCGACTGCTTGCCGTAGCGCTATGCGAAACGGTACTCCTTTGAGTCTTTCCCAAATGCAAAATTTGTTGGATGAATGGCAGCAAACTCGCAATCCGCGCACTTGTCCTCACGGCCGCCCTATCTATTTTGCTTTGGAAGAATCGACTTTGGCTCGAATTTTTCGCCGCAGTTGGGTGATTGGCAAAAGCCATGGAATTTGAAAGTTGATTTGATATCCGAGGGGTCTCACCTCAATCTCGATGCAAAAAAATATATCGTGAAGCTTTATTAAAAATAATAGCTGATTTATATGAAAAAACTTAGAATAGATCTAAATTAAAATAATGCACTGTTTTTAATATTTTTTGGGCAAGATGCCTGTTGCCTTTTTCACAAGAAAAAATGCCTGTATCACCATAAAAAGGTTAGTTATACTACCAAAAGCTGAAACAGGAAAAATGCCTGTTTCACAAGGAAAAATGCCTCTATTACAATAAAAAAGGTTGATCATACTAGGAAAAAGGTCGGTTTACCCGAATAATCTTTGTTGTGGAACAGGCATCTTGCCTGTTCCACAACGAACAGGCATCTTGCCTGTTCATGATATGTGTATAAAATGTCAATAAAACATAAATCAATAATAAATATGGATTTTTCGATCGCGCGACAACTCTTTTATCAAGAAATAAATCAGCCGGATGGCTCGATCGACCTGGCGAAAGCTGCCCTTTACATGGCTTTGGAAGAATACCCGAATTTAGAGCCCGATGAGTACCTCAACGCTCTCGACACGATCGCAGATGAAGTGCGCTTACGCCTGCCGGCACAGAATTATCCGCTGCGGATTATTCAAACTATTAACGGCTATTTATACAGGGAGTTGCAGTTTACGGGGAATGATGCGGATTATTACGACCCCCGCAATAGCTTTTTGAATGAAGTGATCGATCGCCGTACTGGCATCCCGATCTCTTTATCTTTGGTGTATTTGGAGGTTGCTAAGCGCATTGATTTTCCGATGGTGGGAATTGGGATGCCGGGACATTTTTTAATTAGACCGGATTTTGAAGATGCTGGTATTTTTGTTGATGCGTTTAATGGCGGCGAGATATTATTTCCTGAAGATTGTCAAGGGAGACTTTCTCAAATTTACGGCCAACCTATGAAGTTGCAGCCCGCTTTTCTCGCCCCGGTAAGTCGCCGACATTTTTTGGGGCGAATGCTGGGAAATCTGAAGGCGATTTACTTGCAGCAGCGAGATGCTGTGAGGGTACTCTTGGCAATCGAACGGATTTTGCTGCTGTTTCCGGATGCGCTGGGTGAACGGCGCGATCGCGGAATTCTCTATTATCAACTGGGACGCGTGACCGAAGCGCGCCACGATTTGGAACTATACCTGAAAAATGCTCCGAATGCTGAGGATGCTGCTATAATTCGCCAATTGCTCGATCGGCTCGATCTAGATCTTTGAACTTAAATTCGCTATATGTCGCACAGCACACTATAAGACCTCAAAGTGACACTCAATAAACTGCTGCGCGACGACCAAATTTCGCTTTTATCATTTTTGCAAAGGTATCTAAAATTATCAAAACGGTAACTATAACATATTAATTCCCAATTAACACCTATCTTTTGATAGGTTGAATTTGCTTGACTTGACTGTAGAATCATAGGTCATTTACGGAAATTCCGATGTGACTTTCCCGACTGATACCCGCACAGATACCCGCACAGACGAGCTATCTAAAAAGTATTTTGACGTAAAGAGGCAAAAACTCATGAACTTTCAGTTTCAACAAGGTTATCTCAACGGAATGCAACCGCTGTCAGCCCATTTAACCAAAAGAATGTCAAAGTCTTTATCTTTAGGTTTGGCGCTTTTGCTGGGAACAAGTGCAGTATTCCTAAGCAGTAGCAAAGCCTTTGCATTAGATAATGTTACCGTAAAATACGGTGCTGTTGACGTAACATTACCGATGAGCGACTTGCAAAGCTTTGCACAAACCGGTCAAGCCTCATCTCAACTACAAAGCGTTCTGAGTCTTGCGAAACAAACTCCCGAGTCGGTGCGCGAAATATTAACGCGAGAAGTGCCTTTAGATTCTCAATTAGTAGCGCGGCTGGCAAGCACTTATTTTGGGGAAATTGTTTTCAAACAATTGGGAGAGGTTGCTTATGCGCCGGCAACTCGGCTGCAAAGCGCGCCGGCACTCCGTGATGCTTTAGTCGCAGCTTCTAAAGATGGCAAAATATCGCTGATTGAAGTAATGCAAAACTACAGCCCCGCTGCATTAGAGGTTGACGGCAATCAAGCGATGGTGATCTACGAGCGAGTGATTAAAGATGTGCAAGATTTGCAAGCTTTGTATCAAAATTCCCCGGCTTTGCAAAATACGGCTAACCAAGCCGTGAATTCGGCGAGAGAAATGATTTGTCAGCCCAATCCATCGGGAAGTACGAAGTAAATAACTTAACTTGAGGGAATGGGGAATTGGGAATTGGGAAGTTGGTGCTTTTTTTCCTATTAGCTCTTGGTTTTCAGCTATTACAAATTACCCATACTTCGGCTACGCTAGGGTAAAAATTCCCAATTACCCCTTACTCATTATACATTACCCATTTTTTGAGATAATTGCTCGGCTACCCGCTTGAGGCGGCGGAGTTGGTCTTTCATATCTTTTTCTGTCCAAGGGGCTGCAAAGCGATTGAAACCAAATCTAATTAAAGGATTGGGAATTTGAAATTCAAAGCGGTTAATCAAGAGAGTTCCTTGGATTTGCGGCTGGCATTCCCAACGATCGCATCCTTTGAAAAATCCGTCAAACCCCCACACAATTAAACCGGGTTGTCGCTCCAACACAACACTCTCCAAAGTGGGTTGCAAAACAGGAATTTTTATGATAAACAAACTACGACTTCCTACAGCAGTATCCCATTCGCCCTGGGGATCGCAGCGCAGCAGGGGATTGAGCCACTTGTGCATTAAAGTGCGATCGACTATACACTGCTCCACCAGAGTAGCAGCAGCGCGAATTTCAATGGATTGCTCGAAAACTTGACGAATTGACATGAGAACCTGCAACAAGAAGGGTATTACAAAACTTTGCTTACTTGATAGTCATTTATTTACTTGTACCGTCAATTTTTCCAGAAATTAAAAGATTGACACACTCATAAATACAGTGTATCATCTTGAATTAAACTATATATACCAATTATGCAGCTAGTCGAAAGGCACGTCATTAAACCAAATCATAGGTTTTATCGAAAAGCCGATCGACTTTCTTGGCTGTGCAAAAATCTTTACAACAGCGCTAACTACATCTACCGTCAAAACTTTTTCGCCAGCCAAGAAACAAACGCTCTGGCTGTTGATCGCGCGCTTAAAACAAGTCTTGATTACAAAGCACTGCCCGCAAAAGTAGCACAAACCACGCTCGGCTTAGTCCTCAAAGTATGGACTAGCTATTATCTTTGGGTGCGAAACTATCAGAAAGACCCAACTAAATTTCAAGCAGCACCGAAAATCCCTCATTATCAAGGTTCAAGAGATCGAAAAAGAGAGGACGTGCGCTATGTATTTGTATTTAAGTGTCAAGCTATCAGCAAAAGAGCCTTAAAAAAAGGATATGTTCGCCCCTCTGGGACTAATATTTGGTTGCCCTCAAGAGTCATCTTCATTCGGGAAATCCGGATTGTTCCCACAGTAGGTTGTTATGGAGTTCAGGTGCTCTATGAGAAGTTAGAACAGCCTTTACAAGTTAATCAGAGAGTAGCTGCCATAGATTTAGGGTTAAACAATCTGGCAACATTAACCTACAATGTTCTTGGATTAGTACCCACAATCTACGACGGACGAGCTGTTAAGTCAACCAATCAATTCTGCAATCAAGTTTCAGCGCCCTTGAAATCATTGCTGCCTGCAGCGCAAAAAACCAGTAAAAAACTTGCCAAATTGTGGGGCAAGCTTAACTGTAAAGTAGATTACTACCTCCACACGACGAGTTCCGCAATTATTAAAGGACTCGTCAATCATCAAATGGGCTTGCTGGTTATAGGCGGGACCCAGGATTTTAAAGAGGGGATTAATACTGGTTTGATTAAAAATCAAAATTTTGCCTGTATTCCCCAGCGCCGATTTCTGCAAATATGGCAGTACAAAGGACAACTTGCGGCAACTCAAGTTGGGTTAGTTGAAGAGAGTTACACATCCATATGTTCAGGTTTGGATTTGGAACCAATTCAACAACATTCCGACTACATTGGCAGTAGGGTAAAAAGATGATTGTTCAGAACCAAAACAGGAGGATTCATAAATGCCGATGTGAAAGGTTCTTGGAATATTGGCTCAAAAGCAGTCGGAGATGGGTTGATCCCAAATTCGATAGAGGGTTTTGTAGTTAACCCAGTACGATTAAAAGTGTACAAACATTAAATTTAGGCGATGTCTAGATTTTTTGGAACTATTATTAAAGTTTCGTCTTCTCCTTGTCAAATCTGACGTTAACCTGAGAAAAAAATGAATGAAACTTGGCAAGAAATAACTCAACCCATATCGGGCCCCATAGCGGCGTTGTCCGATCGCATTTTGTCCCAGGCCCAGCCCGGGAATCCGCTGACAGATGCAGAACGCGGAATTAACAATTTCCTTCAGGGCTCAAACATTGAAAATCTCCTCTGGGCCGTCGGTATCCTGCTCATTGGCTTGATAGTATCAGCCCTCGTCTCATCTGTAGTGGGGGGATTGCTCAAGAAGACTACGCTGGACAATCGTCTGGCTGCTTGGATTACAGGCCGCCCAGAAGGAGCTGGAGCCCCGCAAGTGGAAAAATGGATTTCCGCAGCGGTGTTCTGGATCATTTTTGTCTTTTTCCTAATTGCCTTTTTCAACCGCCTGAATCTAACGGCTGTCTCGCAACCCCTCAATACTTTTCTCAATCAAATTACCGGTTTCTTGCCGAAGTTAGCCGGCGCGCTAATTTGGTTGGGAATTGCTTGGGTGTTGGCAACTGTCGCCAAAATGGCCGTATCGCGGGCGATGCGGGCTTTTAGTGTGGACGAGCGCTTGAATCAGGAAGTGGGCGCTGCACCCACTGAGCGCCCTTTGCTGCTGAGCGATACTGTGGCGAATGCGCTGTACTGGTTCATTTTTCTGCTGTTTTTGCCACTGATTCTCGACTCGCTGGAAATGCAGCAGGCTCTGCTGCCGGTTAATAATTTACTCAACCAAATTCTGGCGGCTATTCCCAAAATTCTGGAAGCTGTGCTGATTGGGTTTGTCGGCTGGCTGCTGGCTATGGTGGTGCGACGGATTGTCACAAATCTGTTGGCTGCTGCTGGGGCGGACAGTTTGGGCGCTCGGTTTGGAATTTCGCGGACTTCGGGCGGACAATCGCTGTCGTGGATTGTCGGGACGATCGTCTATGTTTTAATTTTGATTCCAACAGCGATCGCAGCTCTGAACGCTTTAGACATTCAGGCGATTTCGCAGCCGGCAGTCGCGATGCTCAACGACATTTTGGGCGCGGTTCCCAAAATATTCACGGCGGCGCTGATTCTGGCGCTTGCTTACATTTTGGGGCGCTGGGTAGGCGATTTGGTTACTAATATCCTGACCGGAATTGGCTTTAACAATGTCTTTTCTTGGTTGGGAGTGCAGGCACCGAAACAGTCGCTGAGGCTACCGCCAAGTTCGATCGATCCGGAGGCAACGATTCTTCAGGAACCGGAACTTCCGGCCCGCACGCCTTCTGAGTTGGTCGGCATTGTGGTGCAGGTGGGCATCCTGCTATTTGCAGTGGTTGCGGCTACCGACGTGCTGCAAATTCCAGCGCTGACGGCGATTGTTAGCGGTATTGTCCTGGTTGCAGGTCGGGTGCTGGCAGGTTTGGTGGTATTTGCGATCGGCTTGTATTTGGCGAATCTGGCGTTTAGTTTGATTGCTAGTTCTGGAACTCGCCAAGCGCGGCTTTTGGGCCAAGCGGCTCGGATTGCGATTATTGCCTTTGTTTCGGCCTTGGCGCTGCAACAGATGGGCATTGGCAGCGATATTGTCAATTTGGCTTTCGGGCTGCTGCTCGGGGCGATCGCAGTGGGCATTGCTCTAGCTTTTGGTTTGGGCGGGCGCGAGATTGCGGCCGACCAAATTCGCGAATTGTTAGCGTCGTTTAAACAAGATAAGACGCCACGTTTGTAATTCTATAAAATGGCGTTTGTCCAGTACAAACGCCATTTTTTTTTGATTAATTTCATTGTGAGTGAGGGCCCGAAGCAATCGCAAAGCCTTGGAATTTGAGGATACAGCTATAGACTGTTTGGCAGCAGAGATTGATTTTTGTTTCTGGGCCGATGCCCCTAATTGAGAATGTTAAGAGCTGCGTCGCCGGCCTAAAACAACAAAACCTTCTCATAGAGAAGGTTTTATCACAATCGGAGCGGCGGGATTTGAACCCACGACCCCTACTACCCCAAAGTAGTGCGCTACCAAGCTGCGCTACGCCCCGACAGCTTTAATAGCTTAGCATAGAATTCCCGAAAAAGTCAAAAAACTTTTAAAACTTTTGCGGCCTGCACCAAAGTCGGAACCGCAGCGGCCGGCCAAAAACCCTCGCACCTTCGGCCAGCATTCAAGATCAATTGCACGCTGTAAGCTTCTGGATATCCTTCCACCTGCACCCACAGCAAATCGCTTTCGGCTTCAATGGCGATTTTTTCCTCGTCCATTAACTCAGAGGCCATTTGACTCATTGTGCCGGCTAATTGCCCCAACAATCGGCAAAAATCGTTCAACTCAGCCTCCGTGAGTTCGATCGCCCAACCGTCGCCAGCCACCAAACCCTGAAACTCCTCCACCTCCGGGTTCCATCCCAAACGCCATCCGCTACCAGTCTTAATTATACGTTCCACCATTGAGGGATTTTAGATTTTAGAT
Organism: Microcoleus sp. Pol12B4; assembly: GCF_036701385.1. NCBI lineage: Bacteria > Bacillati > Cyanobacteriota > Cyanophyceae > Oscillatoriales > Microcoleaceae > Microcoleus > Microcoleus sp. Pol12B4. Next base: position 13,688 of record NZ_JAUBQR010000004.1, read on the forward strand.
TTTGGATTTTAGATGAGCAGGACTTATATCAATTCTGGTTACAGGGGAATAGTCAAATGCAATCAACAGTCAACAATCACGGATTGTGCAACCGAAATTGATAGAATTTATCTGCATTAATCTGTGTTGATTTGCCCTCATCTGCGGTCAAAAAAAGATAATGTATTAACCGCAGATGACAAGGGATTGAGGCTGATTCACCCCGATGAAGAGAATAGAGATAGGAATAATTTTAATACTAACAGATTTGATATTACCCATAAATATGAAATAAACCGGGTTTTTTACCATTTTCAAAGGCCCGGATGCAGTATTTCCGTAAAAAACCCGGTTTCTGCATTCCTGAGTATTACGGTAGCAGCAACTTCGCATCTCCCGGCTGCGGCTGCGGTATTTCCGGCGAATTCGATCGCCCTTGTGGTTTTTCCCCCGCAGCAGGTGTGCGCCCAGACCCGGAATTCTCAGTAAAAACATCAACCAAAGCTTGAACTAAAGCATCCCGCTGTGCTCTATTTAACCTCTGAATAGCAGCACGATCCTGTTCCATTGGATTTGATCGCAAAACGTCCTTTCCCGGATAAACGCTTTCCACCAAATAATCTGGAGTCGCCCCCAGATAGTCAGCTAAACTTAACTTCCAATCAAAGCGGTAATTGGGCGGCCGTCCTTTGACAAATACGTGATATCGAATCAACCGCCCGACTAAAGTATTGCTAGGATCGACTTTTCCAGTTTCCTTGGAAATGTAGTTATTTTCGATCGGGAAATCCGGCAATTTTTCGTACACCAATTTCCACGCATCTTGCACCCTCACTTGCGGCTCAGATTGTTGAGCCACCCGCTGCACAGAGGCAGATTCAGCAGTCCGCAGCAGCGAAGGTTCCAAAGCCGACAGACTCAGTTCGCCCGATTCCAATACCCAACTCAAAAGCGTGAAAATAGCCACACTCAAAGTAACAAAAAGAAAACTTAAGCCCTGCTTTAATCTATTCACGGTTTTGACAAAAATTTGAGAAATAGAATAATTTCATAAACTTAGCCGTAAGCAGATGTCCTAGTTTACAATTTTAAGATTTACGATCATTAACCCGGTTTTATTGAAAAATTAGAGGCTTCTTAACGAGGGAACTAGGAATAAACCGGGTTTCTCGTCACCCGCACCCAAGTCTAGTTTGACAAAGTTTTGAGTTTTGAGTTGACAAAAACTTTGGGCAATTCACCACTCAAAACTCAAAACTCCCGAAGCCTAGATATCTCCGATTATTTCCGGCTGAGTCAGTTCGTCCGACATCTCAAATATCGCCCGCATTACAGGTTTCATTTGATGGTCGTCCATATTGTCAAAATCTTCATAACGACGGCGTTTTGCGCGGTTCGCTACCTGTACCGTAATCCGATAGCGGTTGGATGCACCGTTAATCAACTCTTCCGCGCGACGGGTTAGCTGAGTTGAATCGAAGGGTTGACGCTTAGCCATGAGACTACCTACTTTATGTAATGTTACATTCTAGTCTAGTATGTCAAGATTCATAATTTATTAACTGAGTATCATTGCTTATGCAGGTAGCAACAGCCTATTCCTTTGGTCACTTGCATCGGGGAAATTCTCATCCCCTCAAATTGGTTGCTTTCGGTGACAGCTTAATCTACGGTTTCGGCGACGGTGTAGGCGGTGGCTGGGTGGAAAGATTGCGGCGCCAGTGGATGTTACCGGAGAGTGCAGGACACGTTTTATACAATTTGGGCGTTCGGGGCGATCGCACCTATCAAGTCTCCCAACGCCTGGAAAACGAGTTCCGCCACCGGGGCGAACTCAGAAACCGCGTCCCTGATGCGATTATTCTTTCGGTAGGCCTCAACGATTCGGCGAGAGTGCAGTCGCCGACGGGGCGCAGCTACACTGATCTTGAACATTTTAAAACTGTTTTGGATAATTTGTTAAACCTGTCCCAACAACTTTGTCCGGTGATATTTGTCGGGATGGTGCCGGTGGATGAAAGTAAAATGCCTTTTCAAGATTGTTTGTATTACAGTCATGCTGACCAATATCGCTACAAGGAAGCAACGAAATTAGCTTGTCAGTTGCGGGGCATTCCCTATTTAGATATTTTTGATAAATGGATAAATCGGGGTAGTGATTGGTGGCGATCGCGCCTGATTGCAGACGGGCTTCATCCCAATGCAGCGGGCTATCAATCTTTATTTGAAGATGTGACAAGTTGGGAACCGCTAGCCTCTATTAGTCATTAGTCATTAGTCAGTAGTCATTCGTCATCATGGCTGACTTCCGTGGCATTCTGAACTCCCAATATGCCACCTGATCCTGCCATAAAAATTGATCTGGCTTGCAACGCTCAAACGGAAGCTTATTAAGCGAAAACTCAAGAAATACTAAAAAGTAACAATCGGTACCTAAAATGGCAAAATTATCCAAAAATTCCCCAGTTAGTCTAGATGCACTTATTCCCCGAGAAGCATTTGAAATTAAAGATCAGCCCGAACGCAATATGGGAAGAAGTATCCTCACTATAGGTATTCGCGATCTAGAACAAAGTTCTTTTTTCTATCCGTTTTTGCGAAAACCGGATTTTCAAAGAGAAACTAATGAATGGGATGCCACAAAAATATGCGAGTTTATTGAAAGTTTTTTAGATGGAGATTTAATTCCCGCAGTTATTCTTTGGCGAGGTAGTAGCCACTATTTTGTTGTTGATGGTTCTCATCGACTGAGTTCGTTACTTGCTTGGATTAATGATGATTATGGGGATGGTAAAATTTCTAAACAATTTTATGACGGCAACATCACTGACGAACAGAAAGAGGCAGCCAAAGAAACTCGCAAACTAATTAAAGAGAAAATTGGAGCTTACAAGGATTATCAATCATTGACTTCACAGCCTGGTCAATTTAATCCTAAAATGCTGGAAAGAGCTAGGAACTTAGGGGCCTCAGCGATTTCACTTCAATGGGTTGAAGGTGATGCTATGAAAGCGGAGGAATCTTTTTTCAAAATCAACCAGAAAGCAGCCCCCATTAGCGAGACTGAGATGAGGTTGCTACAAGCACGTAAAACACCTAATGGTGTGGCTGCACGTGCGATCGTGAGAAGTGGTAATGGTCATAAATATTGGTCAGATTTCACTAAAGAAAAACAGGATGAGATTGAAAAAGTAGCGCAAGAAATACACCAACTTATATTTCAGCCCAAACTTTCAAATCCCATTAAAACCTTAGATGTACCAATTGTGGGGAATCTTTCATCTTCGGATAAGCTGGAATTGATTTTAGAATTTATAAATATTGTCAATAACATATCAACCGATAATCAGTTGGGAGAAGATTCAACAGGCGATAAAACTATTGAGCTACTAAAGCAGTGCAAAAAAGTGGCTCAAAGAATCAATAGCAAAGATCCTTCATCTCTGGGTTTACATCCACTGCTATACTTTTATACTCAACAAGGAAAGCCAAAAATTGGTTCCTTTTATGGGGTGGTTAGTTTAATTTTACATTTACAACAGACTAAATCTTGGTCTAAATTGATCGAGGTAAGAAAAGACTTTGAATGGGTAATTTGGAATTATGATATGGTTCCACAACTTGTTGCCAAGAAGAGTGACGCATTACAAGCTAGAGAGCGAGTGAGAGACTTCTACTTAGAAGTCATTAATAAGTTGTCAGGAGGTATAGATAAAAAGAATGTTATCACAGAAATAAGCTCCGGCGATCAAAGATTTGCGACTCTGAAAATTCCAAAGAAAGCCGACACTGGGGAAATTCAGAGTAAAGAATTTTCTAGAGAAACCAAAGCATCTGCGTTTATCAGAGAGGCTCTACCAGGCTGGCCAGTTTGTAAAATTTGTGGAGGCTATCTGCCTTGCAGATTTAATAGTATCGATCATATTACAAGAAAAGCTGATGGGGGTTTAGGAACTTTAAAAAACGCACAATTAACTCACCCCTACTGCAATACTACCTATAAAAATTGAAAAAAAAGTGTATTCGATTTAATGTAGAGCCAAAATATTGCGATCGCCGATGGTTAAATTTTAGCGACAGGCAATTGCTTTTTTGTTAAATCAATCTCATACAATTTGGTATGCGATCGCGATCGCATATCAAACGGCTTGGTCTCTAAATCCTGTTAATTGCAGACACAAGGTAGATAAGGGAGATAAGCAACATAAGGATTTTAAGGAATTTAAGCATTTTAAACTCCCACAACAAGCATCAAAATATTTATTTTAAAAGACCGTATCTTCCCCGCACCCAAAGTAAAATTCTTCAATAATGATTACATAACCGAGGGAAAAAGCAAGTTGAACAGGAATCAATCAGCCTATCAAAAGCTTACTTGTCCTCAATAAAAAAAATGTGTAAATTGGAGAATCAAAAAATGTCTGTATTAAATCGCATCAAATCCGGTACATCTGTTTTATTAACCTTGGGAACAGTTGCCGGAACCGCAGCGCCGATGCTAGCTCCCGCACCTTCTTTTGCTCAGACAGCTTTTTCGGATGTTAATAATAACTACTGGGCAAGAGACTTTATTCAAGATTTGTCAGAAAGAGGAATTATCAAAGGATTTCCCGATGGCAGTTTTCGCCCGGATGCACCGGTAACGCGGGCTGAATTTGCGGCAATGGTGCGTTCTGTGAAAAAGGCAAAAACCCGCGGTGCTGTGCGGTTTGCCGATGTTCCATCCAATTTTTGGGCAAGCGGGGCGATCGCAGAAGCTTACGAAATGGGATGGATGTCTGGCTATCCCGGCAATGTTTTCAGACCGACACAGCAGATTCCTCGCGTTCAAGTTGTAGTCGCTTTAAATAACGGAATGGGCTATGAGCCTACGTGCGATTTTCAAGATGTTCTCAGTTACTATAATGATGCTGGTGAGATTCAAAGTTATGCTGTCAAAAGCGTTGCTGCGGCTACTGAAAAACAGTTAGTTGTCAGCTATCCCAGCCCTAAATCTCTCAAACCTAACAAGTCAGCAACGCGAGCTGAAGTAGCTGCTTTTATCTATCAAACATTAGTGAGTACCAATCAAGCAAGACCAATTAATTCTCCTTACATTGCTAAGATTGATGTTAGCGAGTCGGTTGCTGTGCAAATTCCCAGGGGGGTAACTATCCCCATCGAGTACACAAAAGGCAAGATTTTGCTCGCCCCCAATGACAAGTCTCCGATTACGCTGACTGTAGCTGCGGATATCACGGGCAATAATGGCCAAGTGTTGATACCTGAAGGCTCGAAAATTAGCGGCGAATTGCGATCGACTGCTTCGGGTGTTCAGTTTGTGGCTCAAGAATTAAGTATCATCAACGGCACCAGAGTGCCTCTCAATGCCACTTCGCAAGTGATTACTAGGAAAGAAACTGTTACCAAGGGTGTTAATGTTGGTAATCTGGTTAAGAATACGGCGTTGGGTGCAGCAGCAGCGGCGGCGATCGCAGGTGTTACGGGCGATCGGGCGATCGCGACTGAAGAGGTGCTCGGGGGTGCGGGAATCGGGACTTTGATCGGAGTATTTTTGGGTCGAGATAAAGTCGATTTGTATGCTGTTAATCCCGACACTGATTTAGATTTGCTTTTGAATTCCGATTTAGTAGTTGGTACTGCCAGCACAGGCATTTGTAGCGCTCGATAGAGGCGATATACCAGAAGGAAGAACATAACTGATATCAATTCCGGTAGCATTGGAATATTAAAATCCCGTCAACAGTCAACAATCACGGAGGCTAAAACCGGAATTGACCTAATTCATCTGCATTAATCTGTGTTTATTTGCCTGTATCTACGGTTTTAAAAATATAATTTATGAACCGTAGATGACAAGGGATTGACCCTGATTCACGTAGATGTAGAAAATAGAGATATCATCAATAATCCCGATGCTAAGCTGTGGTGCATCTGGGGGGGTGACAAAGAGGTTTAGGAGAGAGACGCAACAGGGTTGGAACACGTATACCCTGTTGATACAAGCAAAGTTTATTTCGAGTTAAATTCATTAACTATTGAATGTTTAACCACTGCTTTTAAAGTCCCATCCTCTTAATTTTTACCTTTGTAAGAGCGCGCAAGTATATAGGCAATTGCTATCACTAATGTCACACTCTTTCAACCATAATTATTAGCCGAACTCTTCTTTAAATTATAACCTCCTGTCTTACAATCTTTAAAGATTGCTTTAATTCGACTCCGACATTTAAAAGTATCAATCGACTGCTTTAAATCGCCTAAATTAGTGAAAAAATACCAACGCAACATCATACTGTTTTCCGCGATATTTGCGGCGCCCATAAGCAGCAATATTAAAAGTTAAACATCCTTGTTGTTTGATAATTTTTACATCTGACAAATAAAAGCTTTCCCTTGGCAGTAACTCCATGTCAGACAAGAGGATGAAATGAGATTTTTTTTATTGTATATAGCGCCCTTTTTTCACCATAAGGATAAACTTAACTTTTTTTTCACAGAGCGAGTATATCAACTTGATGCTAGCAAATTCTCGATCACCTAAAATGATAATGTTCTAATCTGACAGTAACTCTCAAACAGGAGTGATTAGAGCTTTTTCTTCGCCAATATTACTACTTCCTTTTTTATATCGAGGTAACCTGTATAATGGCATACTTATTTTCTCCCATATCAATCTCAGCATAAATACATTTTGCGATCGCTATTGCGTGCGATTAATCGCTATTTTCAAAGGTTTAGACTTTTTTACTAACGGAAATCATCAACTTTTAATGTTCAGACAATCCAATTTTAGAAAACTTTGCAAGTTGCACCTTTTGCTCTCAAATTGAATCGAATAAAGCATCAAGGTAGCCAGTAATTCGATATTAACTTGTTTTTGGGTCTGCAACAGATAGACTAAAATTTTTAGAGTCAGGTACTCTGCGGGTTTAAGTTGTTTTTCGAGATTAATTTGGTAAAATTGAGGGAACATTATTGCTAGATGAGACCACGATAGAATTTCGACCCCATCTTTTTTTAACTTAAGTCAGGTAAATCTGCCACAGGCGGGGCTTTTGACGAGGTTGTCACTCCGCGAAGTCATTGATTCTATCTATGTTGTGACGGGGTTGTCACCCCGTGAAGTGTTTTTATGTTGTTCGGGCAAAACAACACCTGTTTTTAAATTAAATATAATCTACACTTATAGGCATAGAAAATTAACGCAGCAAAAAGTTATTGTAAATTGATCCTGAATATATAGATCCCTCCTGCTCTTGGTTTGCGCTCAATTATTCAGCCAACTCTAATTAAGTGTTGGTTTAGCAGTGATGTATAATTTCCAGATTGCTCAAATTATATGCTGGTAATTAATAGTTAGTAATGGTGGGATTATTGAAGTTTTATGGGTGAAGAAGATTTAATTCATACCCTCATGTCATTTTTTAGGAATTCTTAAGTGAGTGATGCGATCGTTGCACATATTTTTGGGTGTTTTGACTTACTATGATCTCCGATGATTCACTTTTACCCCCTCAATCCGCCTATGTGCCAGTTGGGGCTGCGGAATGTGGGTTTATACTTTCTCGATCTCTTCCCGCTAGACCATCCCACGGAATTTACAGCCCGCCCGCACCCCACGTGACAGTTGGGTTCGGAATGTGGGTTTTTCAAGCTCCCAGATTCATCTGTGGAGTAAATCGAAAATCTAAAATCGTTCGACTGAGCGCGATTTGACGCTCGCGCTAGCCGCACCTCTTCGGCCGAAGTCTAAAATCTAAAATTGACTGATGGCCGACTAATTTCCATCCGGGTTGGTAGGAAATGTGACGATAAAATTAGTCCAGCCATCCCTGCTTTCAACCTCAATTTTTCCCTGCAACTGTTCGACAAGTTTTTGAACCAAAGCTAAACCCAAACCTGTACCTCCTTGTTTCCAAGGATCGGCGTTGGGAACTCGATAAAATTTCTCAAAAATTCGAGGCAATTCCTCTATAGAAATGGACGATTGATTGCTGAGTGTAAATTGGATTTTGGAAGCCACAGCACTTGCTTGTCGCGAATTTGTCCTTTGTTCTCCTTGTTCGCCGTCTCCGTTTTTGCATTCGACTTTCAGAAAAATTTCGCCGTCATTGGCAGTATATTTGCAGGCATTGTTGAGGAGCTCGGCTAAAATTCGTCCCAAACTAGCGCGGTTGGAACTGATCGTGGGGAGGTGGCGATCGCACTCTACTCGCAAATCCTGGTGGCGGTCGTGGGCCCGGGTGTAAAAAGGGTCGATAATAGTAGGCAGCCAGACTTCTAAGTTTACTGGTTCGAGGTCGATCGGACAAGTTGCGGCTTCGAGGCGCTGCAAATCTAGCAAAGCATTAATCAAATCTGTTTCTCTAGTACATTCTGTTTCTAAAATTTCTAGATAAATCTGACGCCGATCTAGTGTGGGAGAAATTCTCAGCATATGAATAGCCATTTTTATATTAGCTAAAGGCGTCCGCAGTTCGTGAGAAACTGTGCTGAGAAATTCATCTTTGAGGACGTTTAAATGCTGGAGTTCGTGAACTTTTTGCTGCAATTCGGCGGTGCGTTCTTGGACTTGGCGTTCGAGGTCGGTGTTGAGATTTTGGACTTGCTGATAGAGTTGGGCTTGCTGAATGGCGATCGCGATTTGAGTTGCCAGTTGCAGTAGCAAATCCACTTCCGAAGGCTGCCACTGCCGAGATTGGGAACACTGATGGACGCACATCATCCCCCACAAATTGCCGTCTTGCAAAATTGGTACAATCAAATAAGCTTTGATTTGCGCTTGCTGGAAACGGGCATATTTTTCGGCACTCAAACAGGCTTGGTCGAGATCCGGAACCGCATAAATTTCCTGTTCAAGCACGAAAGCAGATTCTTGCCAAATATTATCCGGCATGATTTCTCCCAAGATTGAAGGCCAATTTTCGGCAACGGATTCTGCCACTACAATGCCGTAATTGCTGGACTCTAAATGCAGGATTGCTACTCGGTCAGCTAGCAAAACCTGGCGGACTTCATCGACGCTGGCGTTGAGAATTTCTTCGAGGTTTAAGGATTGGTGAATCCGCAAGGAAATGTGAGTTAACAGCCGATCGCGCTGCAATTGTTCATGGAGTTTTGCAGTCCGTTCCCGCACCTGCTGTTCTAGTTTGGCGTTGCGGCTTTGCAACAGTTCCACTTTTTCTGCTTGCAATTGATAAACCGACTGCTGCAACTGTTTGACAACTCGGTACATTTCGGTGGGATCGAGGACTCTGAGCAAGCTGGTCTGAGTAATAATTCCCAACAGTTCTCCGCGCCCCCCGCAGACGACCAACCGCTGCACTTGTTGCTGCTGCATTTCTTTGTGTGCCGTCCATAGGGAATCGGAAGGTTGCAGAAATTGCAGGGGAGTTCTCATGACTTTTTGAGCAGGGGTTTGCTGGAAATTTAGTTCGAGAAACTGTGCCTGTACCAGGTCATATTCGGTAATAATTCCCAGAGGTTGGTGAAAGGAATAGTGAAAAATGGAGGTATAGTCATCTTTGGGCTTCTCCATTGTTAATTCTTTGTTTTTTGTAATCACTACGCAACTGACTTGATGCTCTGACATCAGTTCGGCTATGCTCAGCAGCGAGGCGGTGTGAGGCGCTGTAATTGGCGTAGTCATTAATTCTGCTACCCGCCGCAATTTAAGAATGTTTGAAGGCTGCAATACTTGGCGAATTCTTTCCCGTGTCAGCACTCCTACCAAGTGGCGAAATTGATTGACGATCGGCAAATAGCGAATCTTGTGCTGGCGAAATAAGGATAAAGCGGTAAACACGTCTTGGTCATCGGATTCTGTGAGGGAGACGGACACCGGGGACATCACTTCGGAAATTGGTATTTTGTGCAGGGCTACTTTGTGCTGGTTGTCTATTGTGCCAGAAGCTATCAGCCTCACTAGGTCGGCGGGAGTTAATATGCCGATTAACAGTCCGCGGCTGGGGTTTTCGGATAAGTTGCCTGTGGTAATAGTCTGCTGGTTCTGCACGACGAACACGCAGCGGGCCCGCACCTTTTCCGGCGCGGATGTTTCGGTTATCGCCGCCCGGTCTGCGGGTACAGGTGTTTTGACTAGGGGACAACTGTTTTGCAACTGACTCATCAGGGCGATCGCCACTGCTAAGGAAGTGTCTGGCCCGGCAGTGAGGGGGTAGCGATCGATCGCTTGTTCTAAGGCTGAGGAGTAAAGGGGCGGGTGGTAGAACGGCATAGTTGATTGCAGGTTGTCAGAGGGCGGCTAACTATCGGGCAAAGCCTTAGGGAACGGCAGAAACACCTCGCCTGTGCTTGGGATTTAAATAATAAACTTTCTTATTGATTATTTCCACGCAATCTGAGCTTTAGATTAATCGTCTCACTTATCCGCAATCTTACTCATCTCAAATCCTTGGGCGGTTTTTACTGCCTGCTTTTCCCCTGAGACTCCCCTATAATCAAAATAACCCGAATGTAAAGTTTTACTACAAGATTTATCCATAATGACAACTTTAAGCTTAGAGCAAATTGCAGCCAAGTTAGAAAGCCAAAATTCCGCCGATCGAATGGTGGCTTTGGCCAACTTGCGGAATGTGCCTGCTGCAGAGGCGGTGCCTTTGATTAAAAAGGTGTTGAACGATGAAAGTTTGCAAGTGCGATCGATGGCTGTGTTTGCTCTCGGCGTGAAACCGACAGCAGAGTGCTATCCTATTCTAGTCAAATTGCTAGAAACAGACCCGGATTACGGCATTCGCGCTGACGCTGCAGGTGCTTTGGGCTATTTGGAAGATATCAGAGCTTTTGATGCTTTGGTGCGGGCTTTTTACGAAGATACTCAATGGCTGGTGCGCTTCAGTGCTGCTGTTTCTCTGGGGAATCTCAAAGATCCCCGGGCTCGCGATGTGCTGCTAAAAGCTCTCGACAGTGAGCAAGTAGTGATCCAGCAGGCGGCAATTTCGGCTTTGGGGGAAATTAAAGATATTGGGGCGATCGATCGCATCCTCAATTTTGCTCAGTCGGAAGATTGGCTGATTCGCCAGAGGCTGGCTGAAGCTTTGGGCAATTTGCCGAGTGTTAAGAGCGTTTCGGCTTTGAAATACTTAGAAAAAGATAGTAATTCTCAAGTATCTGAGGCGGCAACAATTTCTCTCGATCGCCTGTCAAAAGCAGAAGCGTGACGTAAAACTTTTAGTATGTTGAAAAACCCGGTTTATTCAATAAACCGGGTTTTTCAGTATTTTAGCAATCTTAATAAAATTTATAGAGTATTCAGTAAAACCAGAATGTATTATTTAAGCTGCGCGGCTAAATCGCAAGTTAAAATAGTTGTCGATCTCCTTTAACCTAAACTAACCATGAATCAAGCGCCCAATCCCTTTAACTCAAATCCCTCCAATCCGCTAGACCCCTTGGAGCAAGAAGTTGACGAGCAAGGTGAAGCATTGCCGAAACAGTACCACCCGGCAACTAAAAAAACTCTGCAAAAAGTCTTTATCATCCTGGTAGTTGTGGGGGCAATTATTGGGGGAATTCTATCTATAGGGGTGATTTCGCTGATGCAGAAGGCGGGACTCACTGATGTGCCGGCAAGGGTACAGAATCCTAAGTGAATGTGTGGGTTGAGCGTACCTGAAGCGATCGCCGAGCCTTAATTATAGTATCGTTCAATATCCGGCCCATGTTGCTGGCGCGTAATTAAGATGCGATCGCTCGCCTATTCCAAAAAAAAATCTTAATATTTTCATTATTTAATTTGATGCAACTGTGTCTATACAATCAAATTCAGTGCTGTAGTGGCCGAGGCAAATAACAGTTTTAAATAAACCACACTTATTCTGAGTAAGAAAATGTTACTTATTGCCCTATTTATCGCCACGTTGTTTTTAGCATACTGCAATGGTGCTAATGATAATTTTAAAGGCGTGGCGACACTGTTTGGCAGTCAGACGACGAACTATAAAACAGCAATTGGTTGGGCCACGATTACAACTTTTGCAGGTTCAATATTTTCTATTTTTATAGCAGAAACTCTGGTAAAAAGCTTTTCCGGAAAAGGGCTAGTTCCAAACGAGATCGCCAATGCCCCAGATTTTCATTTGGCAGTCGCGATCGCTGCGGGTTTAACCGTTATTCTTGCTACCTTAACTGGATTCCCTATTTCCACAACTCACGGTCTTACAGGTGCTCTTGTCGGTGCAGGTTTAGTAGCAATTGGTACTCAAGTTAATTTTACAGCATTGCAGAAAACTTTTCTAATGCCTTTGTTGCTGAGTCCCATGATTGCGATTCCATTAGCAGCTTTAATTTATGGGCTGTCTCGCTACCTGCGAGTTTATTTGGGGATCCAGAAAGAATGGTGTATTTGTGCTGGTCAAATTCAACAGGTTATTCCCATTCCCCAACCGGATGCAACTAACATACTGAAGTGTATCACAACCGCTGATGTCGCGGTCGATTCTATAGATAAATGCACGCAAAGGTACCTGGGAAATTTCTTACAAATCCCCAGCCAAAAGTTAGTCGATGTTTGCCATTTTATGAGTGCGGGAATCGTCAGTTTTGCCAGAGGATTGAATGATACGCCGAAAATTGTTTCGCTCATGTTAGTCGGTCAATCAATATCAGTTCAGTGGGGAAGTTTGGCAGTAGCTTTGGGAATGGCGATCGGCGGTTTATTGAATGCTCGAAAAGTGGCAGAAACAATGAGCAAAAAGCTGACAGCAATGAATACAGGTCAAGGACTTGTGGCTAACTTAGTGACGGGATTTTTAGTTATTGCTGCCAGTCGCTATGGACTTCCAGTGTCTACTACCCATGTTTCGGTAGGTTCAATTTTTGGTGTAGGATTGATTTCAAAAAAAGCTAATGTGCGTGTTTTCTATCAGATTCTACTATCATGGATCTTGACCTTGCCAATTGCTGCTGCAATCAGCGGCTGCGCTTACTGGGTGTTGCATCGGTAAGGGAATTAATCGTTAGTCCTAGAAGAGAAAGAGTTCGCAGTTGATTTGGGATTGCCATCAAAGGATAACCATATCAAATCTAACGGTAAAAACAAGAAATCGTGCCGGGAGTTGTTGAATAAAAATTTAAGGGTAATTTATGGTTAAAAATTCTACGATCGCGCTGCCTGTTGCAGATAAATCGATCGCTGCTGGCTTTCACGCTCTTTCTGACCCCCTGCGGATTCAGATTTTGGAGTTGTTGCGGGAACAGGAGTTGTGCGTATGCGATTTGTGCGATCGACTTTCTGTTCCTCAGTCTAAACTCTCTTTTCACCTCAAAGCCTTGAGGGATGCAGCTTTAGTCCGCAGCCGCCAAGAAGGGCGCTGGATTTACTATAGCCTCAATTTAGCTCAGTTTGTCGCCCTCGAACAGTACCTCGCCGAATACCGCCGCTTCAGCCAGATCCTGCCGGCGCGCCCCTGTTCCGACGCAGGTTAACCTATCAACATTTCTTGATCACTGAAATACTAGGAGGGCTTTTTGAGGATTGACATATCAAATTTTATTGATATGATGGTATGGAACAAATTAGTTGAGAGCGATGGATGCAACAGCTCATAGGTTAGCTTGTGCTCGACCAGATTGCAGGCGAGAGGCGATCGCGGAATTTTTAGGTACATTTGTTTTGGTTTTTGCAGGCACCGGTGCGGTGATGGTTAACAAAACTAGCGGTGGTTCTGTAACTCATTTAGGCATCAGTTTTGTATTTGGTGCAGTAGTAACTGCGATGATTTACGCCCTAGGACACATCAGCGGTGCACACTTTAATCCAGCCGTAACTTTAGGGTTTTGGGCGAGCGGTTTTTTCCCAAAATATAAAGTTTTGCCTTACGTTTTAGGGCAGTGTGCGGGTGCGATCGCCGCGTCTCAAGTGCTGCTAATTACCCTAGGAAAAGTAGCAAATCTCGGTGCAACTCTCCCTCTCAATGGTAACTGGTTGCAGTCTCTAATTTTAGAAACTGTTTTGACCTTTATCTTAATGTTTGTTATCCTCGGTTCTGGATTAGATAGACGCGCTCACATCGGCTTTGCCGGGATAGCAATTGGGTTAACTGTAGGGTTAGAAGCTGCATTTATGGGGCCAATTACCGGAGCGAGTATGAATCCGGCACGTTCTCTCGGCCCGGCTTTAGTTGGTGGCATTTGGGAACACCACTGGGTTTACTGGGTTGCTCCTATTTGGGGATCACAATTAGCAGTCGCAGTTTATCGGGAAATATCTAACGGATTTCGGGATTTTCATTGAAAGTAGCATGACAAGTTTGACGCACAAACCGAGAATTTTGTTTTTATACGGCTCGTTAAGAGAGCGTTCTTACAGCCGCTTGTTGGCGGAAGAAGCGGCGAGAATTATTGAGGATTTCGGTGCAGAAGTTAGATTTTTTCATCCTCTAGAATTGCCGATTTACGGCAGCGTTCCCGATACTCATCCAAAGGTTCAAGAGTTGCGGGAATTAAGCCTGTGGTCGGAGGGGCAAGTGTGGTCTAGTCCAGAAATGCACGGCAATATTACCGGCATTATGAAAAATCAAATTGACTGGATTCCTTTAAGCATTGGGGCTGTCAGACCGACTCAAGGCCGAACTTTGGCGGTAATGCAAGTCAGCGGCGGTTCCCAATCTTTTAATGCTGTGAATACTTTGAGGATTTTGGGCCGCTGGATGCGGATGTTTACGATTCCGAATCAGTCTTCGGTTGCTAAGGCTTATCAGGAGTTTAACGACGATGGGACGATGAAGGATTCGCCTTATCGCGATCGCGCGATCGACGTAATGGAGGAACTGTACAAGTTTACGTTGCTGTTGCGGGAGCAAACCGACTATTTGACCGATCGCTACAGCGAACGCAAGGAACAAGCCGCTAAACAGGCGATCGCACTAGCAAATCGCGCCCTTGAATTACCGGGCGCTTAGAAACCACCGGAACTCCGCCAACAACCAATAACCAACAACTCACAACCAACAAAAACCATGAAAAAAGTAATGTTTGTTTGCAAAAGAAACTCCTGCCGATCGCAAATGGCAGAAGGATTCGCTAAAATCCTCGGAGCCGGCAAGATTGGAGTCACCAGTTCCGGGTTAGAATCAAGCAGAGTTCATCCGACAGCAATTCAAGTCATGTCAGAAATCGGCATTGACATCACCGATCAAACATCTAATCCATTAAACGAATTCAATGCAGAAGACTACGATGCCGTAATTTCTCTCTGCGGCTGCGGCGTGAATTTACCCGAAGCGTGGGTATTGCGAGAAGTGTTTGAAGATTGGCAACTCGACGATCCCGACGGACAACCCATCGAAACTTTTCACCGTGTTCGAGATGGAATTAAAGCACGAGTTGAAAGATTAGTTGACTCTCTAAAGTAAGATTAATCGTCCTACACGCACGAGTGGTCAGAAACCGGGGTTTTTTCTCAGAAGACGCTTTACATCCCGCAAAAACGGCAAACAACCCGGTTTCTTGGGTTTTGATGGGTCCAGAACTATTAGAATTAGTGCTAAATTATGAGAGGCGTTCCGCCGGAACGCCTCTACATTCGTTGCGAGCAAAGACCAAAAGGTTAGCACATGATTCAGACAGCAGTCACGCCTTTCAAAAACAAAATTAACTCAGCTTTAACTAAAAAGCAGATTACAGTTTTACAAATTAATCTCGGCAAACGCTGCAACCTGGCTTGCACTCACTGCCACGTTGAAGCTAGCCCGAAACGAACAGAAGAACTTTCCCCGGAAATTTGCGACCAATTAATTGAAATTATTCGCCGCTTTCCTCAAATTAAAACTGTTGACCTCACCGGCGGTGCTCCCGAAATGCTTTACGGTTTTAAACCGCTAGCGGAAGATGCCAGGGCTGCAGGTAAAGAGGTAATTGTTCGTTCTAATTTGACGATTTACTTTGAAAAAGGTTTTGAAGATATTCCCGAATACTGCGCGCAGCACCAACTCAGAATTGTGGCGTCGCTTCCCTGCTACCAAGCTGACAATGTGGACAAAATGCGCGGCAGCGGTGTTTTTGACAGTTCAATTCGGGCACTTCAAAAGCTAAATCAGTTGGGATACGGGAAAAACCCAAATTTAATGATCGATTTGGTGTACAATCCACAAGTGCCGGCAACAGACAAATTTTCGCTAACACCGGAACAAGGCAAGTTGCAGCAAGATTACAAAATTTATTTAGCCGAACATTTTGGGATTTGTTTTAATCAATTGTTCGCAATTACTAATTTGCCGGTGGGACGGACTAAGTTTCATTTGGAACATAAGAAACTGCACAAGCCTTATCTCGGGTTTTTGGAGGATAATTTTAATCCCGGTACTGTCGAACATTTAATGTGCCGTAACGAATTGTCGATCGACTATTTGGGCAATGTCTACGACTGCGATTTTAACCAAATGGAAAATCTGCCCGCGAAAACTGGCAGCGGGGAAAAGATAAATACTGCTAAATTGCTCGCATCTGGCAGTTTAGATGTCATTCAAGAGGTGCAAACTGCTGCTTATTGTTACGGCTGTACGGCAGGTTGCGGTTCTAGCTGCGGCGGTACTTTGATTTAATTTAAGGGAAAAGTTGCGCTTTATTACAGAGTATTGCAGCGCTAAAGCGCAACTGCCAAGCTTAGGGTGTATGCAATTTAGACTGGGGAATTTAGGTAATGAATGATTCGCGATCGCCCCGTGAAAACCCGCCGCCATCCAACAGGTGGAAGCTGATTTTAGGGATTGGTTTAGCTGTGGCTTTAATTGCTGCGACCAAGTTTTTTAACTTCCAAGGAATTGTGAAAAATACCCTAGAGTCGATCGCGACTCTAGGCCCGTGGGGCCCGGCAGTTTTTATTTTAATTTACATTGTCGCAACGGTTCTATTTATCCCCGGTTCTTTGCTGACCCTTGGTTCTGGCGTTTTGTTTGGAGTCGTTGGCGGTTCGGTTTGTGTTTCCATCGGCTCGGTTTTAGGCGCAACTTGCGCTTTTGTGGTAGGGCGGTATTTAACTCGCGACTGGGTTTCCAAACAGATAGAGGGCAATCAAAAATTTAAGGCGATCGACTCCGCAGTTGCCTCTGAAGGATGGAAAATTGTGCTGCTGACGCGGCTTTCTCCCATTTTCCCGTTTAATTTACTTAACTATGCTTTTGGAGTCACGCAGGTATCTCTAAAAGACTATTTTTTCGCATCTTGGATCGGCATGATTCCCGGAACTGTCATGTATGTTTATATCGGTTCCTTGGCCGGGAGTTTGGCTGCACTTGGATCGCAAGGGCGATCGCGCACTGCTGCTGAATGGACTCTCTACGGCATTGGTTTGCTAGCAACGATCGCCCTCACCGTTTATGCAACCCGCTTCGCCAAAAAAGCTTTAGACGAAAAAATTTCTCCTTGAAGCCAGCGCACAAATTAGTCAAACTGTCAATAAGTATTTACCTCTACATTAGAATACATTGCTAATTTAAAAAACTCCGTAGTTTCTCTATGTTATTTACAATTATTTTGTTATACAAACGAGATAGATATTAAAGATATCGTAAAGCAGTAACCTCTATTAGGTAAACCGAAGGTCAAAATATAAAGCTGATGCCAAAATAGAAGGCGAGCGTGCGATCGGAATAAGAATTGTTTGCAGCCAGGAATGCAAGTCATACCATTTTAAATTTGAGATTTGAGATTTGAGATTGGGAATGACTGAGGAACCAGGGTTGGGATCACCAGCCTAGAGTTGCATTATTTTCTGAAACTGGTCTCACGACTTGCCGGATATTAATTCTGGCGAATGACCAATACCGTTTGATGAATTTGATTCGGAGAGAACATTTGATGATGCAAAACCCAGCAAATCAAGCCGGATCAGTGTCTGCGCCGCCGCCACACCAAGCAAAAAAGCTGCGCCACTTTTGGGACAACATCAGTAGTTCTGCTCAATCGCGGTGGCAGCAAGCGCATAGTCTTTGGCAGCACAGACGGCAGCGCCGCCATTTGCTGACCCTGCTAATTCTGGCCACCACGGCTTTAACCATTAGCACAACTGCTTGCATCAGCTATTTTTTTGTGCGCGGGCTAATCCTCGACAATTTAAAGCAAATAGCACTATTAAAACTAGAAAAAGGCACGGACGAAATCGACCGCTGGCTCAGCACTCGCAAAGCAGAAATAGAAACCCTTGCTTACGATCCTACGGTTAACACTCTTAATTGGAAATTAGTCGAACCCCGGTTACAAGGAGAAATATACAGATTAAAAGAGTATTTTATTTTGTCATTGACTCAACCGGACGGCTTATTTATCAATACTTTAGGCAATCGCGCCAACAGTAAAGACCGCCAACACTTTCAAAAAGCAATGGCTGGGCAGCTCAACGTTTCCGACCCGCTGATAGGCCGCAGTACAAAAGTTTCTACAATCATTATTTCAGCTCCTATTTGGGCTTCTCCTCCCGCTCCCAATCAAGTAATTGGAGTCCTATCGGGCAGCATTAAATTAGACCGAGTTACATCTGTCGCTAACAGCTTGCTGTACGGTTCTGACAGTTATGCTTTTGCGCTCAATTCACAAGGAGTGCCAATTGTTCATCCCAACAGTAGCTTAATTGGAAATATCGACCGGGAGGCCCCAAGCTTTTTACAGTCACAAGACCCCGCACTCTCCATAATTGCGCGGCAGATGATCGACGGCCAGACGAACATCGAACTGGTAAAAATAGATAACAAATGGGTGTATGTGGCCTACGCACCCCTCAAGGAAGTTAGCTGGTCGATGGCTTTAGTAATTCCCCGGGAAAATATTGAATCCCAACTGCAAGCCTTAAATTTGCTGACATCGGTCGTCGCCGGACTGCTCGGTCCAGCAATGCTAGCAGCAATTTGGCTAATTTACTCCTCCGAAAACAATCGCGCTCAAGCGGAGCGAGAAGCCATGCTCAACCGGATTGCTGGACGCATTCGCGCTTCCCTGGAATTAGACAAGATTGTGCAAAGTACAGTCGAAGAAATAGTAAGTTTGCTGCACCTAGAACGGGCGGCTTTTGGGTGGTACAAACCCAAAGAAAAAATGTTACACATCCTATGGGAATGTTGCCCATCTGATTGTTCGACGGTCGCTAATAAGTTTGAGTCTTACTTTGTCGGAAATTTGTCAATACCGAGTGGCCAATGCGAGCCAATTATTCTTTCGAGGGATACTTGGGCGGAGGGTGCAGCTCAAACGAGCGAAGTTAAAGCTAATAGCTATTTAGCGGTTCCTGTCCACACTCAAAACCAGCCGCAGGGGTATTTAATTTGCAGCCACGTTAGTCATTGGCTTTGGAGCCGGGAGGAAATCCAACTATTAAAAGCTGTGGCAGACCAATTGGCGATCGCAATTACTCAAGCTCACCTTTACAGTCAAACCCAAGACCAAGTAAAACTGCTTAATAGCGCCTTAAATGAACTGAAAAAAACTCAAACTCATTTGGTGCAAAGCGAAAAAATGTCATCTCTAGGTCAAATGGTGGCGGGAATAGCGCACGAAATTAACAACCCCGTTAACTTCATTTCGGCTAATTTGCCTCACACCAGCAAATATACTAAAGATTTATTAGAGTTGGTGAGTTTATACAAAGAAGCCTTCCCAGAGGTCCCCCAGGAAATAGCAGATTTTACAGAAGAAATTGAGTTAGAATTTATCGAGGAAGATTTGCCGCATATATTGGATTCTATGAAAATAGGAACCGAACGCATTCGCAGCATCGTTCTTTCTTTGCGTAACTTTTCTCGCCTTGATGAATCTGACAAAAAGCAGGCGGATATTCACGAAGGTATAGAAAATACTTTGCTGTTGCTCTCCAACCGCATCAAAAATAGAATTTATATAGTCAAGAAATACGGAAAAGTACCTTCAGTCGAATGCTATCCGTCTCAGCTCAATCAGGTGTTTATGAACTTGCTGAGCAATGCGATCGATGCCTTGAACGAGATCGATCGCCTGGATAAAATTATTACTATTTCCACAGGAGTAGTTCGCGAACATGGCGGTAAATTTCTGAAAGTGGCGATAGCCGACAACGGCCCAGGCATTCCCGACAGCGTTAAAGACCAAATTTATAACCCCTTTTTTACTACCAAACCCGTGGGCAAAGGTACTGGTTTGGGGTTAGCAATTAGCTACAAAATTATAGTGGACGGACACGGTGGCAGCATCGAAATTTCTAAACCTCCCGGCGGCGGCACGGAGTTTATGGTAAAACTTCCTATTAGTAACGGGAAGTAATACTATTTTAGATTTTAGATTTTGGAATACCTGATAAAACAAGCTTTTGAAGCTGGTATACAGTTGCATTTTTTATAAAAACTGGTATAAGAAGAAAGTGGGAAAGGAAGCCCACGGATTTGGTAACCGAGGTAACTGATAGAGGGGAGAGGTTCGAGGGGTTCAACGGTTTGAATTCATGCTAAGTTGACGGCCGTTGGGTAAAATTATAAGAGTTTTTGTTAAAGGTGTTTTATGGCTGTTGGCAAGGATACAATTTTCGAGCGCTTTTTGTCGCCCCTGATTCGACTGGCGATCGACGAAGAAGCACTGAAACGACTCTACGAAGGCATCGACTGGGAAACAGCGGGCGATCGCTACCGACAACCCAACTTAGTTTATCCCGAATATTACAGCAGCCAAAACTTTCACGGCATTAAAGGTGGCTACCTCAACCCCAGTGCCGCCGTTTCCTACGATCCCATCACGCAATATGTTTTGCCTCCCCACGAAACAGTCGTCAGGCAAGGCTTAATTGACGCTGTGCGGGTGAAACCGCGCCGAATCATCGATTTGGGATGCGGCACCGGTTCTACAACGCTCATGCTCAAGCAAGCTTTTCCCCAAGCAGAAGTTGTCGGGCTGGACTTGTCGCCTTATATGCTGGTAGTTGCCGAAATGAAAGCGCAAAAAGCCGGCTTAAATATCGAGTGGTTGCATGGAAATGCCGAAAGCGTTACTTTTGCCGATGCCAGCTTCGATTTAGTAGCAGCTTCCTTGCTGTTTCACGAGACGCCGCCTGCTGTATCGCGGGCAATTTTGCGAGAAAGCTTCCGACTGCTGAAGGTTGGGGGACAAGTGGCAATCTTGGACGGAAATCAAAAAACTTTGCGGCAGACACAGTGGCTGACTGATATCTTTGAGGAGCCTTATATTAAGTCTTACGCGGCTGGCAGCCTCGATGCTTGGGCGGGGGCGGCTGGATTTGCGGCGGTGCAAACTCACGAACACTGGTGGACTAATCAGGTGACGCAGGGTGTGAAACCTTTGCCGGGGGAAGATTTGGAACAGGTGCCGGTGGCGAGGGAGTGGAATTGGGGCGATCGAACTCCTGATTTTGATGGCGATTTACCAGGCATTCCAGCTCCTGCTTGATCTATTAACTGTTGCCTGTTAATGGTTAACTGTTAGCAAACTAATGACTAATGACTCATGACTAATGACTCTAAAAGCAGTTTTATTTGATTTTAATGGCGTGATTGTTAATGACGAGCCGATTCACGAAAAAATAATCGAACAATTGATGCTCGATGAAAATCTCCAGCTCAAACGTGGGGAGTTTCGAGAAGTTTGCTTGGGAAAAAGCGATCGCGCTTGCATTACCGAACTACTCAAGCGCCGAGGACGATATCTAACAGAAACATACCTCGATCGGCTGCTGCGGTGCAAGGCCCAAGCTTACAAAGCTCAAATAGATACTTTGGAGAAAGTGCCGATTTATCCCGGTTTGGCAGAATTTATTGACAAAATTCGGGTCGCCGGACTGAAAATGGCCGTAGTTAGCGGGGCAATGCGATCGGATATAGAATTGGTGTTAGATCGGGCCGGTTTGGCAGCAAACTTTGAGTTAATTGTCGCAGGCGACGACTTGATGGCGAGCAAACCTGCACCCGACGGCTATCTATTGGCTGTGGAACTTCTCAACCAGAAATATCCCGACTTTAAGCTGCAACCGATCGAGTGTTTGGCGATAGAAGATACTTTTGCGGGGATTGAAGCGGCCAAAAAAGCGGGGATTCAGGTTGCGGGTGTGACTCACACTTACCCGTTTCACATGATCCAGCGCCAAGCTAATTGGACGGTGGACTATTTTGCTGATTTAGAGTTGGACAGAGTGGCCGCACTTTGCTCGATCGCCCCCACTGAGCCGGCTGCGGAGAACACTTGACCTTTTTAGCAGTTACGTGCTAGTGTAAGTGACGGTCTGCGAACGTGATATCCAGCAAGACCTGTAAGCCTTTTAGATTCGGCAATCTCGCATCTAAAATGCTAAATTAAAACTCAATCAGGGGAATTAGCTCAGTTGGTAGAGCGCTGCGATCGCACCGCAGAGGCCAGCGGTTCGAGTCCGCTATTCTCCATAAATCAGGGGCATTTCTACAGGTGACGATCGTACTCAAAGCGAAGTGCGATCGTCACCTGCTTTGACACTTGCCTATTTTATGCGATCTACCGGATTGCTGCCTAAGTTTTAGCATCAATAATCTGTTGAGAGCGAGAAAGCCGGTTGCTCTTTTGTGCGATCGACCCGGTTGCTGCCTAAGTGGTAGCATCAATAAGATAATTTATGTAAAGAAAGCGGGTTTCTAATTACACACTAATTGCTGAAAAGACGTATTTTGGTGTCTAAACCCGGTTTCCCAAAAAAATCCGGTAAGCCCGTGATCCCAACCCTGATGTCATCAGTCAATCTAAAATCCAACATGATTTCAGCCCGGTTTCTGTCGCAGTTACCCTCAATCCCCACAAAACATTCAATTTGTCAAAAACAATAAGTTTTGTAGCTAAAAATACAACAGTCTGCTGAAGCGAGTCTTAATATCAAGTCGCTATGTGTTATTATTCTCAATCATCTGACTCATCTATTCAAGAGTAACAAGAAAAAATGACAAAGCGATTCGATCGGCGGAAATTTATTTTATACAGTTCTGCTACCCTAACATCAAGTTTATTTCTCAAAGCTTGTAGAACTCCAACTCAAACAGCTACTCCCGCAGCTTCTCCCACATCAACAGGAACTACACCAGCAGCCGGGGGCGGAAACACGATCAAAGTAGGAATTTTGCATTCCTTGAGCGGCACGATGTCAATCAGCGAAAAAAGCGTGGTCGATGCCGAACAATTAGCGATCGAAGAAATTAATAAAGCGGGTGGCGTCCTCGGCAAACAAATCGAAGCAGTCGTAGAAGATGGCAACTCAGACTGGCCGACTTTTGCCGAAAAAGCAAAAAAATTGATCGACCAAGATAAAGTTGTCACCGTCTTCGGGTGCTGGACTTCCGCTAGTCGCAAAGCAGTATTGCCAGTTTTTGAAGAAAAGAATCATATGCTCTGGTATCCCGTACAATACGAGGGGCAAGAGTGTTCCAAAAATATCTTTTACACCGGCGCGGCACCAAACCAACAAATCGAACCAGCAGTTGACTGGCTGCTAGAAAATAAAGGCAAAAAATTCTTCTTAGTCGGGTCGGACTACGTTTTCCCCCGCACGGCAAATACCATTATCAAGGCACAGCTAGCAGCCAAAGGCGGCGAATTAGTTGGGGAAGATTACATTCCTTTAGGCGGCACAGAAGTCACGCCAATTATTACTAAAATTAAGGCAGCTTTGCCAGACGGCGGCGTCATTTTCAATTCTCTAAACGGCGACAGCAACGTAGCATTCTTCAAACAGTTGCAGGGTGCTGGTTTGGGCCCGGACAAATATCCGTCAATGTCGGTCAGTATTGCAGAAGAAGAAGTAAAGGCGATCGGCGTAGAATATCTTAAAGGCCATTACGCCGCCTGGAATTACTTCATGACTGTGGAATCTCCGGCCAATACAAAATTTGTGCAAGCTTTCAAAGCAAAATACGGCAACGATAGAGTGACTAACGACCCGATGGAAGCAGCTTACATCATGGTTTACCTGTGGAAGCAAGCCGTCGAAAAAGCCGGGACAGCCGACGATTTGGAAAAAGTACGGGCAGCAGCTTTGGGTCAAACCTTTGACGCGCCAGGGGGCACAGTAACGATGGATGTTAACCATCATCTTTCTAAATTTGTGCGATTGGGTGAAGTGAGAGACGACGGTTTATTTAACATCGCTTTTTCTACACCAGAAGCAGTGAAGCCGGTGCCTTGGAATCAATTTGTCGCTGAAACAAAAGGCTTTGCTTGCGATTGGTCAGACCCCGCAAAAGGTGGCAAATTCAAAGCTTGATAAGTAGGTAATACCAATTTTGTTAACGTTGGCAACGTATCATTCGATCCCCCCTAGCCACCCTGAATAAGGGGGGGGACAAAAGCGTTCTTGCGTCACCCCCTACTCCCCTTAATCAAGGGGAACTGGAGTCTTCAAAGTCCCCCTGATTAAGGGAGACTTAGGGGTATCGAGATACCCACTCTAAGCATAATTTATAGAAAAATTGACGTTTAAGTTGACACCAACGTGGTAAAATCCGCCCCTAATTATCCGCGAACAAAGTTAACAGACTTGATGCAGGAGTAACAAAATTGGCGATATTAGATGGTTTATTTAACGGCATTAGCATCGGCGCTGTTTTACTAATTGCAGCCCTGGGACTAGCGATTATTTTCGGGCTGATGGGCGTGATTAATATGGCTCATGGCGAGTTGATGATGCTGGGGGCTTATACAACTTTCGTGGTGCAAAATGTCTTCAAAGGTATGGGAGGATTTGCTTTTGAAACCTATATTTTATTTGCAATTCCCCTAGCTTTTTTAGTAGCTGCCTTGGTAGGATTAATTCTCGAACGCGGAGTGATTCGCTATCTTTACGGGAGGCCGCTAGAAACTCTGCTAGCAACTTGGGGCGTAAGCTTAATTTTGCAGCAGTTTGTCCGCAGTGTTAGTTGGGTTCTGGTAATTGGGATTGCGGTGTTTTGTTTGCTGTTTTTTGGCGGTTTGCGGGTGCTGAAATCTCGCCTGGATTTCGATCGCATTCGCAGCAAAGTTATCGCCCTAATTTTGCCCTTATCTTTCGGTATTTCCTGGGCGGTGAGCGCCTTTTTAGGGCAAAATTACCAACTCGCAGTAACTAAACCTTGGTTTGGCGCTCAAAATGTGGACGTAACTGCACCGCAATGGTTGCGGGGCGGCATACCGCTGGGCAATTTTCAGTTGCCCTACGCCCGAATTTTTATTATTGTCCTTACCGGAATTTGCTTGGCGGGAATTTACCTATTTTTGCAAAAGTCTGTGTGGGGATTGCGGATTAGATCCGTGACCCAAAATCGCAGCATGAGTGCGTGTTTGGGAATTCCTACTGAACAAGTAGACGCGCTGACTTTTGCTTTGGGTTCGGGGTTGGCAGGTGTGGCTGGGTGCGCGATTAGTTTGATCGGTTCGGTAGGGTCAAATACCGGACAAAATTATATAGTCGATACCTTTATGGTGGTGGTTGTGGGCGGTGTCGGCAAGATTGTGGGGAGTGTAGTTGCTGCGATCGCGATCGGCACTGCAAATTACCTGATCGGTTCGGGAACCTTAGCATTAATGTTCGCTCCTATCAAGCCTTTAGCCGACTTCTTCACATTTTTCGCCACAACCAGCATGGCAAAAGTAATGGTATTCGCCTTAATTATGGCTTTTCTGCAAGTGAAGCCGGGAGGGATTTTCCCGCAAAAAGGGCGGACCGTAGAAAATTAAAAATTACAACTGCGAGTGTAGCGCAAAATGCAGAAAAAACATCAAAAAGCCTGGCTAAAAGAAGCGGCAATTGTCAGCGCGATAGCCCTCACATTCATCTTACTCATCCCAGGAATACTCCCCGACGTTCGGCTCAATCAATTGGGGCGATTTTTAGCACTAGCAATTGCCGCCCTCGGCATAGACTTGATTTGGGGATACACGGGTTTGCTCAGTTTAGGTCATGGAGTGTTTTTTGCGATCGGCGGTTACGCTTTCGCCATGCACCTAAAACTGCAAATTCCCCCAACCGCCAGCAGTCAATTGCCAGAATTTATGAACCTCTACGGCGTTACCGAGCTCCCCTGGTTTTGGCAACCCTTTTATTCATTTCCCTTCTCAGCATTAGCAGTAGTTCTCATCCCCGCTATATTGGGCGCACTTTTGGGTTATTTAGTATTCCGCAATCGAATTCGAGGCGTTTACTTTTCAATTCTCACCCAAGCAGCAACCATTGTATTTTTCAACTTCTTTAATGGCCAGCAAAAACTAATTAACGGCACCAACGGACTTACCGACTTTAAAACCCTGTTCGGCGCCACAGTAAATGACCGAGATACTCAATATATTTTCTACATTCTCACCATAATATTTCTAGCAGCGACTTATGCCCTCTGTAGGTGGCTGACCAGCGGGCGTTTCGGCCGCCTGCTAGTAGCAATTCGCGACGACGAAGTGCGGCTGCGTTTCTCAGGTTACAATCCCACAGGCTACAAAGTTTTAGTCTTTGCAATTTCCGCCGGTTTAGCCGGGATTGCAGGCGCATTATTTACCGTACAAACCGGAATCATTTCGCCAAAAGCAATGGATATTGCCTTTTCAATTGAAATGGTAATCTGGGTCGCAGTGGGAGGTCGCGCCACATTATCGGGAGCAATATTGGGAACACTGCTAGTCAACTTTGGCAAAAGTTTCTTGAGCGAACAATTCCCCGAAGTTTGGCTGTTTTTCCAAGGTGCGCTATTCCTCATAGTAGTCACAGTGCTGCCCGACGGCTTAGTCGGATGGCTGCAACATCAAGGTTTCGACCAACTCCGCAGCTTGTTCCGAAGACCGAAGTACGCATCTACTTACCCCAGCCTGGAACAAGACCCCCAAGTGCAGCTCGAAAAAGAAGAACTTGAACATTGAGTGCAAAAATATCGTGTAATTTATAAGTAGGCTGACATAAATAAATGTCACCTACAACAGACAAACAAAGCAATCGCAATAGACTTGGCAAACGCTGCGTTTATCTATGTCTGAGAAAACGTAATATATATGTCCACCTACTTAGATATCCGTAGCAAGTAGCTTCGTTCTTTAACTTGAGGGGCAACATATGGCAGATATTATTGACTACAAAATCTACGGCGACGATTTGCAACTCATCGAGATTGAACTCGACCCCAAAGAAGGCGTCAGGGCTGAAGCTGGAACCATGACATACATGGAAGGCGACATCCAAATGCAAACATCCACAGGCGGCGGCTTATTTCAAGGTTTCAAACGAATGCTCACAGGAGCGGGTTTTTTCATTACCACCTTTGTCAACGCCGGAAATCGTAAGGCCCGCGTCGCTTTTGCCGCCCCCTATCCGGGTAAAGTAATTCCCCTAGATTTAGGCCAACTTGGCGGTAAATTTTTGTGCCAAAAAGACTCATTTCTCTGTGCGGCCAACGGCATTGAAATTGAGGTAGCATTCACCAAGCGACTCGGTGCCGGTTTCTTTGGCGGAGAAGGTTTTATTCTGCAAAAATTGCAGGGTGATGGGCTAGCTTTTGTTCATGCGGGAGGAACAATAGTTGAGAAAAATTTGGGAGTTGGCGAAGTGTTGCGAGCGGACACTGGTTGTTTGGTAGCTTTTGCGCCGACTGTAGATTACGATATTCAGTTTGTTGGCGGGTTTAAAAATGCTCTATTTGGCGGCGAAGGCTTGTTTTTAGTCAAGCTAACCGGGCCTGGAAAAGTCTATTTGCAAAGTCTGCCGCTCTCGAAATTAGCTGAGCGAATTATGGCTGCCGCTCCATCTCCAGTGTCGAGCAGTTCTAGCAGTTTTACTTGAGAGTAAACTGCTAGAAAAATTAGTAAGTAGGGTGTCACGGAAGGGGAGAAAATCTCCTTAATAAGGGAGGATATTTGCCTTCCGCACCTACAACAGGTATGGGTTGTTGTCCCTTAGTGAGTGAATTGTTAATTATGAATGGAAAAGTATTAGACATAGAAAACTTGACTGTTAGTTTTGATGGTTTTAAAGCCATAAACGGTTTAAATTTTAGCATGGATGCGGGCGAACTGCGAGTTATCATTGGCCCCAACGGTGCTGGTAAAACAACTTTTCTCGATTCCATTACCGGGAAGGTGCAGCCGACAGAGGGTAGGGTGTTATTTAAGGGACAAAATTTACGCAAGTTGTCGGAAGATAGGATTTCGCGTTTGGGAATTGGTCGCAAGTTTCAGACGCCGCGAGTTTACTTAAATTTAACGCCACGCGAAAATTTGGAATTGTCTTGCAGCCGCCATAAAAATGTTTTTTCGACTTTGTTAAAGCCTGCTTCGGCTGCTGAAAAACGCACAGTGGCGGGTTTGTTAGAAACAATTGGTTTAGTTGCTAAGGCTGATATTTCGGCGGGTTTGCTTTCTCACGGGGAAAAGCAATGGTTGGAAATTGGAATGTTGGTGGCTCAATCTCCTGATTTGTTGTTGGTAGATGAACCTGTGGCGGGTTTAACGGATGAGGAAACGATGTTAACTGGAGAGTTGCTAATTTCGCTGGCGGAAAGTCATTCGGTGTTGGTAATTGAACACGATATGGAGTTTGTGCGGCAAATTGCGCGGCAGGTTACGGTGTTGCATCAGGGTGCAGTTTTGTGTGAGGGGACTATGGATGAGGTGCAAAATGACGATCGGGTAATTGAGGTATATTTGGGCAAACCGGAAGAGTAAGAAGAAGGAAGAAGGAAGAAGGAAGAAGGAAGAAGGAAGAAGTTATTTGTTAGTTGTTACTAATTTCAGGCTCCATTACCAATTTAAAACTATGCTACAAGTTTCTAATTTGAATGTTTACTACGGCGAAAGTCACATTTTGCGCGATGTCGATTTAAGCGTCAGGGCGGGGCAAATGGTTTGCTTGATCGGCCGCAATGGTGTGGGCAAAACTACTATGCTAAAAACGATTATGGGGTTGCTGCAACCGCGCAGTGGCACTATTGCTTTTGGCGGAGAATCTATTGCTTCTAAGTTGACTCACCAGCGGGCTAGATTAGGAATTGGTTATGTGCCTCAAGGGCGTGAAATTATTCCACGTTTGACGGTTAAAGAAAATTTATTGTTAGGTTTGGAAGCAAAACCAACCAAAATCAAAAATCCTGAAGTTCCTGATGAAATTTTTGAGTTATTTCCTGTTTTGAAAACTATGCTCGATCGCCTGGGAGGTGATTTGAGCGGGGGACAGCAGCAGCAGTTAGCTATTGCTAGGGCTTTGATGGGTGAGCCACAGTTGCTGGTTTTGGATGAGCCTACGGAGGGGATTCAACCGTCTATTATTTTAGATATTGAAGCTGCGGTGCGCCGTGTGGTTGCGACTAGGGGAATTTCTGTTTTGTTGGTGGAGCAACATTTGCATTTTGTGCGGCAAGCTGACTGGTATTATGCTATGCAAAAAGGCGGAATTGTGGCTTCTGGAAGCACTAGCGAGCTAAGCGATGAGGTGATTCAGAGGTTTTTGGCTGTTTGATTCAGGAGGAAGAGGGAAGAAGGAAGAAGGAAGAAGGAAGAGGGAAGAGGGAAGCTGGAAACGAGGAAACCAGGAAACGAGGCAGAGCCTCTAGATATTGATTCCCAGGCAGAGCCTGGGAAAAAGGCATTCCCTTCGGGCACCATTCCCACTTTGTTGGACAAGAAGCGATTTCAATCGCGCCGGAAACGAGACTATATTATTGATTTTTTCGACCGTCTGGCATTGTGGTGCCGGCCATACTTGCTCGATCGATAGTAGCGCCATCTATATTAGCATTGCGGAGGTTGGCATCGGAAAGATTGGCATCTCTCAAGTCGGAAAATCGTAGGTCTGCACCGTCTAGATTTGTCTTTGTCAAGTTAGCTTTTCTGAGGTTAGCGTTGCTGATTCTCGCTCCTACTAATTCGGCTCCGCTTAAGTTTGTGCGAGCTAAATTGGTGTTGACAAAATCTGAGATCTCGAAGCGACTACCGCTGAGGTTGGCATCTGATAAATCTGATCCTGTCAGGATGGGATTTTTTAAGTTAATGTTAACTAATTTTACGGCTCGGAGGTCGCAGCGGGAGCAGCTTTGAGTTAGCAACAACGTTTCGACGTTGGCGTTGATTTGGTCGATTTGTTGCTGGGAGAAATTTTCGGCAAATTCTGGGGAGACGTAGCCGAGCTTTTTGGGGTCGTTTGCTTTTGGTTGGGGTGTTTGTATTGGGGGTGTTTGGATTTGTTGGGGTGTTTGGATTTGTTGGGGTGTTTGTGGTTGGGGTGTTGGGATTGGTTGAGGTGTTGGGATTGGTTGGGGTGTTGGGATGGATTGGGGTGTTGGGATTGGTTGGGGCGTTTCTATTTGCCCGATCGCACTTAGTTGCAGCCCCACCTTCGGCAGTTCGAGATTTGCTGCAAAAATTAGTAGGGCGATCGACATGACTGTGAGTTTTTTCATAAATCAATAACTTTTTGTTTGCAAAAATACTATTTATATGGTATAATACCTCGAAAAGTGAGCACCCTACATTGGGTTAAATAGATCAAAATTCAGATAAAAAACTTCGGAACCATCAGGTGCGCGAATTAACTTTTCTATTACCGGAGGCAGTTGCTGTTGACGGTACAATTCGGGAATCTCGCAGAAGCTTTCTTCGGTAATTTCTAAAATTTTTGGCATATCAGGAAGAGGAATCCCCAGCCGCTCGCTCTTATTTAAGGTACAAATAATCAGGTATTTGCACTCAGCAATGCTCGGACTGCTAGGAAATATTGTGGATAAATTAATTATGGTAATCAGTTCTTCTTGATGCCGCAATAAACTATTCCCGCTAGGTAAAGTGCCGTAGGCATTAAAGTTTTTAACAATGCGCTCCACTCGTTCAATAGGAACAGCATAGTAAATATTTCCTAGTTCAAAGGAAACAATTTTTTTAGGGGCAATTCTAACAGTGGCTTGTTTCTTGCTCCGAAATCGGCGATTGTAATTGGTGTGAGTCATTCGATTTTAGATTTTAGATTTTAGATTGAAGATTATTGGATTTTAGATTTTAGATTCAAGATTATTGAATAATAGTAGGTGAGTCGGCTGCGTCGCTTCCCACTATTATTTATTTGCAGGTGCAATTATTTTTTGCCTAAGTTTTGTTGGAGATTAGGGATTATTTGATGGGAAATTTTAGATTGCATATTAAATTATTGAGTGGTGGATTAATTTGGGGATAGCTTGTAAAAGTTGGGCTTCGCTGTAAGGTTTGGTGAAGTATTGATTTGCGCCTAATTCCATTGCCATTTGCCGATGTTTTTCCCCGCTACGGGATGTCAGCATGGCTACGGGAATCTTAGCAAACCGCTCGGTCGATCTGATCGATCGCAATAATTCAAATCCATCCATCCGGGGCATTTCAATATCCACGATCGCCAAACTGCAATCAAGACCATTTTGCAACTTTTCCAGGGCATCCACGCCGTCTTTAGCCTGTACCACGCGGTAGCGAGCACGAGTCAGCGTCAGAGACAGCAACTGGCGAATTGTATAGGAATCATCCACTACCAAAATCTGCGGTGACTGACTCGAACTCGGCGGTAGCTCCTGCAGTTTACCGGAGACAGCGGCGATCGAACTATTTACCACAGGTTGACCCACCAAATCGTCCACATCCAGAATATTCACCACGCGCCCGTCCCCCAAAATCGTAGTCCCCAAAACGCCACGAGGCTTGGATAGAGGCGGTGGCAAAGGTTTAACCACAATTTCCTGCTGACCGATCAGCCGTTCCACGGCCACCGCCAGCATTCCTTCAGTAGAAGCCAAAACCAGGACAGGAATTTCGTCTTGGGTCAAAGGGTCAGGAGAGGGGGCATCCGGCGGGAGGACGCTGTATTCTAGCAAATCTTGCATTCTCACCAAACGAATAAATTCCTCCCGCCACCACAGCATCGGCTGATTGCCAGCAAGGTGAACTTCCGAGGCTTTAATGTGCAGAATTTCCTCGACTGCATCCAGCGGCACCGCTATTTTATTGTGATCGGTCTTCACCATCAAAGCATCAGTAATCGACAGCAGCAGTGGCAGTTTAATGATAAAACTGGTACCTTTTCCCAGGCGAGAGTCTACCTTCACAGTCCCCCGCACAGTCCGCAAATTTGTTCGCACCACGTCGAGCCCGACTCCGCGCCCCGAAAGGTCGCTGACGCCTTCTGTAGTGCTGAAACCCGGCCAAAACAGAAAATCGTAGAGTTCGGCAATGGAAAATTCTTGAGCTTGTTCCTCCGTCGCCAAACCCTTTGTGACAACTTTACGGCGAATGATTTCCGGGTCAATGCCTTTGCCGTCATCGGCGACAGTAATAATAGTTTGGCCGCCTTGGTGGCGGGCTTCTATTTCTATTTGACCGCTGGCCGGCTTGCCGCTTGCTTGCCGAACTTCGGGCATTTCGATGCCGTGGTCGAAAGCGTTTCTCACTAAGTGTATTAAGGGGTCGCGCAAAGCATCGAGCAAACTTTCGTCAATTTTGGTATCTCTTCCCACTAGCAGCAGGTTGACATCTTTATCATATGTGAGGCACATCTCCCGCAGCGCTCTGGGCAAGTGATCGACGGCGCGACTGAAACTCACGACTCGCAACTGCATGACGCGGCTGCGTAGTTGTTCGGTAATGCGGCGCAGTTGGTCGGTACTGCGCTCGAATTTTATGGCTAAGGTGTCTAATTTGGTGGCGGAGTGAGAAATTGCTTGGGCAGTTTCGATGACTTCTGCGGCTGTCGAGTGGAACTCTGTATAACGATCCATCTCTAAGATATCGAAGTGAGCATGAACCGGAGAGGATTTGCCGTTAGCAATCATGGGGAATTCTGTTTCTACTGCTGCAACTTTTCCCAATCCAGAGCTCCCGTTTCCCCCTCTCCACTCTGCAAAGCTCAGTCTGTCGTATTCTTCTCGCAACTGACCGCCGAATTGGCTTAAATCTACGATATTGCGGCGGATGCGCTTGACTTCGCCGCGCAGTTCGGATTCTTGAAGTTCTAAATTTGTACGGTTGATGACTAATTCCCCGACTAGATTCACCAATTCAGTTAAGCGTTCTAAGTCTACCCGGATTGTCGGCCTTTGCGGGTTGGGGACTGGGAGAGTCGGGGAGGGGGAGATTTCCGGGGGAGTGGAAGAGGGGGAGAGTGGAAGAGGGGGAGAAGGGGAGAGGGGGGGAGTGGGGGAGATTTCGGGGATGTCGATCGCCCTTCCTTCCAATATTTGTTGGCGTGCGGTTTGCAAGTTTTGGGCGATCGCCCAACCCTCGGATTGCAACCGTTGTAGAGTCAAGTCAGGAGACTCGATCAAAGTGCTGAGGGCTGCGGCGACTTTCCCAAAATCCGGCAATTGCAGCATTCCAGCCAAACCGGAGAGTTGGTAGTAAACCTGCTTGAGGGTGGTGACGCTTGTTGTCAAATCTGCCTCGGAAGCTTGGGAAAGCTCGGTTTCTAGGCGATTGAAGAGTGGCGGCACTTGCTGTTCAAAAATCAGTTTCAGGGTTTCCGGGGCGGACGATTGGCTGGCCGCGGGGACTGGCGGCTGTTCTGACTTGCCGTACTTGGCCTGGAACTGAGCGAAAATTTGGGCGATCGCCTCCAAGTTTTCCGTTTGATCCGGAGTTGTGACATCGGAGTGTTGAACTGATTCGATCGTAATCTTTTTGAGAGCATCCACCCCCTGCAGCAAAACACTCACAGTAGTCGGTTCCAGGGCCGCCAAGTCTGTGCGATCGCGCAAAATGACAAAACAGTCCTCCAGCGTGTGAGCCGCCGCCGATACGTTTTGAAAGCCCAACATCGAACCCGCACCTTTAATCGAGTGAGCGGCGCGAAACATTTCTTTAACTGCCGCTTGTCGCTCTTTCAAACCCGCAGCTTCCATCGCCAGCAGATTCGTCTCCATTGACTGCAGAAATTCTTCGCATTCTGCGGTAAAAGCATCTATTAATTCGTTTAAATCGTCATCATTCATATTAGTTTGTTGTCTGTTGTCTGTTGACAGTTAACTGTTAACTGTTGACTGTTAACTGTTGGCAGGTTTTTTATATATGATGTCCCGTTAATTTAACTGTAATTGTTGTCGGGGCTGGTTCACGATTATCTATAACTTTGCATTCAGGATATTTGTCAACCCGCCCCGGCAACAACGATAGTTATTAGTGATTCGTATAACTGTCAACTGTCAACTGAACTAACTGTCAACAGTCAACCGTCAACCGTCAACCGTTAACTGTTAACAGTCAACGGAACTAACTGCGGAAATTCGCCACCGACTTTTGCAATTGGCCCAGAGAACCAGACAACTCGTCCAAAGATGCTTTGACATCCGCACCTTTTTGGGCAGTCGTATTAGCAATCTCGTTGACTTGCTGCATACTGTTAGCAATTCCCTCAGCCGAAACAGTTTGCTTGGCAGATGCAATAGTAATATTCTGCACCAAAGCATTCATTTCTCGACTAACTTCGATGATGGCATTGAGGTGAGTTTTAGCTTCGCTTGCCAGCTTAGTGCCTTCCACTACCTCCAGCGTCCCCGATTCCATTGCCTTCATCACGCGGCTGATTTCTTCTTGAATTGTACCGACAATTTCCGAGATTTCCTCAGTAGCGCCGGCGGATCTTTCTGCTAATTTCCGCACTTCTTCGGCAACAACAGCAAAGCCTAAACCTTGTTCGCCGGCTCGCGCCGCCTCAATAGTAGCATTCAGAGCTAATAAATTAGTTTGAGAAGCAAGTTGAGAAATCGAAGTCACAATTTTGCCAATTTGCTGCGAAGATTCGCCCAAACGCTTCATCATTTTCGAGGTAGAGGCGATCGTCAACCGGAGCCCGTTAATACCTTCGACAGCTCGATCGACCGCCATACCGCCGACTTCAGCCGTTTGAGAAGACTGCTGAGCCACTGTTTCGGCGCGCACCGAAACATCTCGCACGTCGCGGATCGAATTCACAATCCGCTCGATTTCGCGCATGATGGCAGATATTTTGGCTGCTTGAATTTCCGCCTGTTGGGTGAGTTGACTGGTATTGTTAATTGACTCGTCGGTGGCAGATGTTACCTGTTCGGCTAAAGTTTGAATTCCAGTTACCACTTTCCGCAGAGAACCGATTAAGAAGTTGAAAGAGTCGGCGACAGCACCTAAAACGTCGTTAGTCACTTCCGCCCTGACTGTCAAGTCGCCTTGAGCCGCGCCTTTAATTTCTCCCAACAATTTAAGGACTTGTTGCGTCAGAGAATCAGCTTCAGCTTTACGTTCGGCTGCCAATTTTCCTAGTCGTTCTTCTGCCTCTTTGCGCTCGGTGATGTCAAAGCGAATGGCGATATATTTGACTATTGTGCCGCTGGTATCAAAGATGGGGGAGATCGTCGAATCTACCCAGTAAAACGAGCCATCTTTGCGTCGGTTTTTGATTTCACCTTTCCACACCAAACCGCGAGAAAGTGTCACCCACATTTCTTCAAAAAATGATTTGGGATGGTAGCCGGAATTGACGAGGCGGTGGTTGCGGTGCAGGAGTTCTCCCATGCTGTAACCGGAGATTTCAATGAATCCGTCGTTGACGTAGGTAATCAGGCCTTGGACATCAGTTTCGCTGACGATCGCCGATTCGTCGAGAGCATTCTGCCGAGTTTTGAGTTCTTGCAGCAAGCGTTCCTGTGCCTCGGCTAACTGCTGCATTCGCTCCTGGGATGCTCTTTGTTCGGTGACGTTGCGGCAAACGACTACGCCGCCTTTAAGCGCCCCCGTTTCGTCTTTGAGCGGCCGGCCGTTAATTTTCACCCACAGGCCCTCTGGCTTGCCTGCGTGGCGGGTGAAAAGGTCTACGTCGTCAACGGCTTCTCCTCGAACCGTGCGCGCTAAAGGTATTTCGGCAGGGGGATAGGGAGTTACGGTATCGGGCAAGAATAGACCGTATTTTGCCGACCATTCGTTGGGAAGAGTCTCTGTCGAACCCATGCCAAACATATCTTCGGCGGCGGGGTTAAACAAAACAAAATTGCCTTTTTCGTCGGCAGCAATTATGCCGTCGCCAATGCTGTTTATTAGCAGTTGCAAGAGATTGCTTTGCTGGCGAAATTGGTCTTCGGAACTGGCTAATTGGGCTGTTGTTTTTTCCAGTTGCACCATCGCCTGTTTGGTTTCGGTAACGTCGCGAGCGACTGCATACATGAGCTGTTGTTCGGTTACAGGTCGCACTTTCCACGACAGCCACCTGTAGGAACCGTCTTTGCAGCGGTAGCGATTTTCATAAGACTTTAATTCGGCGCCGCTGGCTACTTTTTCCGCTTGTTCTATGGTTGATTCGCGATCGTCTGGATGGACTAAATCGATATAATAGTTGTCTTCAAGTTCATGCGCCTTGTAGCCGAGCGTGTTTTCCCAAGCGGGATTGATGCGCTTGAATTTGCCTTCAAAACCTATAATACAAACCAAGTCTAGGGAAAGGGTAAAAAATCGATCGCGCTCTACTTCTGCTTTTTTGCGATCGGTAATTTCGATCGCCACAGCCCCGATACCGATGGGTTTGCCGTCAGATCCGGGCAAAGGAAAGTATGACGCCAGCCAATCTCGCATGACGCCCGGTTCGTTGAAGAATGATCCCGATACCTCAACGTTTAACAACGGTTGGTTGGTGGCGAGAATCTGCTGCAACATCGGCACTTGGGTATCGCTCATTTCGGGTATAACTTCCCTCACCGTCTTACCGAAGTGTTCGGCAACTGAGACGCCGGTGGTTTCCGCTAATTTCTCGTTGACTTGCACGAAGCGCAACTGCTCGTCAAAAATACACATTGAGGTGGGGGCGGCTGCGAAAAATGCGTCAAAGCGGCTTTGACGCAAAACTAATTCTCGTTCTAGGGCTTTGCGATCGCTGATGTCGCGGCCTTCTGGAATTAGCAGCACGACTTTGCCGCTGTCGTCTACGATCGGCTTGAGGGAGAAGTCCACAGTTATCACAGCACCCCCAGCAACGAGCACGTCGGCTTCGTAGCGGACTACCTCGCCGGCGGCAGCTTTTATGAGCGCTGCTTGCACTTTTTGCTTGGCTTCTGGGGAAATTTGCCACCACAAATTATCTGCAAACTGCGTGCCTACGAAGTCTTCGCGCTCCAGTCCGGCGATGTCGAGGGCTGTTTGGTTGGCTTCCAAAACGGTTCCGTCTGGTTTTAGCAGCCCCACTAATTGGAACGATTGGTCAAAAATCGCTCGGAATAGTCTTTCGCGCTCGCGCAACATCTCTTCTGCACGCTTACGATCGCTGATGTCGCGAGTAACTGTTGCCAACCCGATAGGCTCGCCGGTTTCTGGGTGTTTGACGGTAAATATGGTGAAGTCAACCGGAATGTTTTCGCCGGTTTGAAAGTTCCTCAAGCGGAATTCACCCTGCCAAAAACCGTCTCGCACAGTAGGGGGCAGGATTTCTTGTTGGAAAAACTTAACATCTTCTGCACAGAAGAACTCATAAACACTTTTGCTTTTGACTTCTTCAATATTTGGCAATCCTACTAGGTTCATTCCAGCGGGATTCAGGTATGTTGCCTCTCCCTCCAGGGTGGCAGTGCCGATAAAATCCGAGCTGCTTTCTACGATCGAAATCAATCTTTGCTTTTCGATTTCGGCTTGCTTGCGCTCCGTGATGTCGTTGTTAGTTTCTAAAATTGCTTTGGGTTTTCCCTGTTCGTCTCGCTGCAAATTCCAGCGGCTGAATACAGTGATTTTGGTATCATAATTGGTGGTATGAATTAATTCACCTTCCCAATAATCCTGCTCTTCTAACTGTGCCAAAATAGCGGCTAAAGGCTGGGGAAAAATGGTGTGCAATATAGTATGGGTGACTTTCCCCAAAGCTGCTTTTTTTGTCCAGCCGTACATCCGTTCGGCTCCCTGATTCCAAAAATTAATCGTGCCGTCAATATCCCGAACGATCAAGCCATCGCTGGCAAGATCGAGCATTTGCAAGTTCTGCTGCAAGGTTTGTTCTACGCGCTTGCGTTCTGTAATGTTGCGGGCGATGGTTGAGAGAAATTCAATTTCTCCCTTTTCGGATTTGTGAGCAATAATTACTTGAGAAACTGGTATTTCTTTGCCGTCTAAAGTTTGCCAAATTGTCTCACCGCTCCACGCCCCGTCCCGGCAAGCTGCGGGGATGCCGACATTCATAATAGTGTCAATACTTTTGGGCGATGTCAGGTCGGAAATGTTGACTCCGGCTACATCTGCGTTTTCGGCAACTTTCAGCATTTCTCTGGCGGCACGGTTGAGATAAATGGTGCGCTGTTGGGTGTCGGCTATGCCTACCCAGTCTGTTGTGGTTTCTAAAATTGCTTTGAACCGCAATAGTTCTTGTTCAGATTTGCGACGATCTGTGATGTCGCGCGCGAAGCCGACCATTCCTAAAATGTTGCCTTCTGCATCTTTGAGGGCCAATTTCTGGGTGTCAAAGGTGTGTACTTGGCCGTCGGCTAAGGTGGCTAAGTCGTTGGAGGCCGGCGCGAGGTGGTTGCCGCCCCGGAAGTTTTGGATTTGGTTCTCGGAATCGGTTTCGGCGTGGAAGTTGGCGAAGATTCGATCGACCGATATGCCTATTTCTGTGTCGTCTTTGCCGATAATTTCTGCTTGAGTTTTGCCGAAGGCGGCGGCGAAACCTGCATTGACTAGGGTGTAGCGCAAGTTTCGATCTTTGACGAAGATGCAGTCTGGCGTAGCATCAATGACTGTTCGCAGCAAGTTTTGGGAACTTTCTACTTCTGCCAGTGTCTGCCGCAGTTGTTCTTCCATTTCCACGCGATTGGTGATATCTCTAATCGCGCAAACGAGAAATTTCCTGCGGTCGGCATCTACAAAGGTACATTTTTTGGCGGAGAGAAAGCGCGTCTTTCCTGCTCGGTCTGTGATGGTTTTTTGGATTTCGGTGCTGGTATTTGTCAAGAAAACTAATTCGTCTTTTTCTCGATATGTCTGTGCTTCCTGTTTGGACAAGAACAGGTCGTAGGATTTGCCAATTAGTTCTTCTCTGCTGTGATTTATGTATTGACAAAAGGCATCGTTTAATATTATCCAGCGGTGCTGTTGGTCTTTGACATAAATCGGGTCGGGGATGCTGTTGAGGATGTTGTTTAAGAATTGTTCTGAGGCTTTTAATTGCTCTTGGGCTGCGGTGCGATCGCGAATTTCCTGTTCCAATTGTACGTTAGTTTGCAGGATCTGCTCGGTTCTTTCATTCACTCGCTGCTCTAGTTCTGCGGTTAGCTGCTGCAATGTGGCTTCTGCCTGTTTGCGCTGGGTAATGTCGCGGCCTTCGGCGAGGATTTGAAATACTTCTCCTGTTTCATTTAACAGCGGCTTAAACGACACGTCCATTACTGTCACATGGTTGTTGGGGCCGGTGATTTCGTATTCTTCCCGGACAAACTTGCCGGCGGAGACTTGTTTTATGTTTGTTTTTAGGCGCTGCTGGTTGGTTGGAGATGATGCCCACGAAGGTGTCAGCCAAAATTTCAGCCCCAAGACTTCTGATGGTTGCAAATCGCCCAATTCTAGCGCTGTCTGATTTGCTTCGATCAGAGTACCGTCTGGCTCCAATAATGCGAACACTTGAAAAGCTTGGTCGAAGATGGCGTGAAATCGCTGGTTAGTTTCGCTCAGTGCTTGTTCTGTTTCTTTTTTAGAACTCAGGATTTGCTTGGAACCTACTAAGAATCCGTAGCGGTTGGACAAACTCAAAAAAACGAGCGCCGCCATTACAGTTATCCAATCGAAGACAGTTTGTGCCACCGGAGAGTGCGGCAGCCCTAGGTATTGGGCGGCGTGGCCGCTGTGGCCGAAAGCGCAGCTCCAAAATATGGCTGCTGTGGCTGTGGCGAAGATGTCGAACCCGAATTGACGGTTTCGCCACAAACCTAAGCTGATTATCCAGGCGATGGCAAAGTAACACACACAAATGATGCAATTAGCAGCTCCAGCTACCACCGATTGGGAGAAGTCAGGCAACGTCAGAGTGAATGTCGTTGCGATCCAGGTATAGAGAATTTTGATCATAAAATTAAGGATGGGCAAATCGGATGCGGGCGATCGTTAGTTAAAATTATTGATGCACAGCCGTTGCAGACTTATCTGTATTGTTGATTTTTACCAGCGTTCGGAATGGGCGATCGCTTCTACATCGACAATCATTAGCAAGCGTCCTTCGGAATTGTACAGACCTTTTAAGAATGGAGCGAGGTCGGAACTCACATCTAGTGCTGAGACAATGCGATCGGGATTGAGAGGTAAAACTCCTTCGACGCGGGAGACGGCTAATCCCAGGCTGATTCTCGACAACAATCTCACGTCTCGTGGATCGGGGGCTTCTACAACTAAGATGCGGCTGTTTGGGTTGTGGATGTCAACCGACTCAATACCGACGAACAGTCCGAAGTCTGCTGCTGCTAAGATTTCGCCCCGCAAGTTGGTTAATCCCAGCAAAAATGGCAGGGTGTTGGGAACCAGGGAAATCGGTTGTTCATTGAGGGAAAGGACTTCCCGCACTGCCTCTAAGTCTATGGCGAACAGACTGCCTCCTTGACCAAACAGGAGAAATTGCTTTGTTCCACTTGTCTGATTCCCCCCAGCCGGGGGAGCCGTTCTTTTCATGGCTTATTTTTAGTTTATAGTGTAGCTTACAAATTAGAATTTTGCTTTGACCCTAAAGCAGCTCGCCGATCTAGTTTTTCTGGATCAGTTTTGGTGCGTCAAATGTTTCTGTTAAATAAATCGCCGATGGGCAAATAAGCAGGTTGCTATCATTAAACATAAACTTTTATGGAATTCCAAAACCCAGTTTATTTAATAAAAACGGGGTTTGTCGGTATAAGGTTTTTTGGAAAGTTGCCGATGACTTTATATTCGGATTACGCCGAAAGCAGACGCTGCACTATGTGAACCAGTTGCTGAGGTTCAAAGGGTTTGCTAACGTAAGCGTCGGCGCCTAAATCCGTTCCCCAAGCTTTATCGATCTCGGTGTTTTTATGAGTACAAAATACTACGGGCAATTTGGCAGTTGCGCGATCGCCCCGCAATTCTCTGATCACTTCAAACCCGTTCATTCGTGGCATCACTACATCTAGAACGACCAAAGCCGGAGGGGTTTTGCGGATCATGGCGATCGCTTCTTCGCCGTCGCCTGCCCGGATCACATCCAGTCCGGCATCTTGAAGAATGCGGCAGATGATTTCTAGTTCGGTCTTAACGTCGTCCACTACTAAAATTTTTGACATGATTCCACACTTCCTTGCTGTTATTGACAGCGGACTATGTTTATTTAGAAGCTGGCGCGACCGGCGGCGATGGGACTAGACCGCTTTGCCGACAAATTAATGTACTTCCAAATACAATATAGCCGATCGTATGGCTGAAGGTTAGCTCTCAGCGATAAAAAACGATAAAAATTTACTTGGCTAACGGAATCATCCTGAATAAATTAATCGGTAATTAGTAATTGATGATCGGTAATTCGCGGTTTGGAAACCAACAGGTCTTAGTAGAAGGAGCGATGGGAAGATCAAAGACGGATTTTCTATGATATTGTTTTAGCTTTATTCCACTCACCTACTTTATAAAATTGCCTAAAGAATGCAGACTATTTTTTAATTAGCGCCCTTAACAGTAATTCAAAAGTAGTAATAGCGGTATTTTTACTGGCACTCGTTCTTTTTAACTTAAAAAATAGCAAAATATCGCTTAGTAAGCGCTATTTTTTTATAAATTAGACAAGTCAAAATTGAGGATTGTAACAATGACATTTATTAAAGAATTTTATTGTCTATGATTTATAATTTGGGGGCAAATTCAATGGACCGCCCGGCAGTCCTATTTTACCCAGTAGAGAAGTGTTGGGTTCATCAGAACTACTACCAGCAGCCGATCGCCATCCTTGAGTTTGATTGCGGGTCCAGCCGAAAAGACTCCTGCAAGATACGGTCAATCGATTTTAGATTTTAGATTTTAGGTTTCAGAATTGAAGAAGCGCTCACACTGATAAATCCGGGGGCTGGTGATCAGCAGTCGGAGATTTTTTCTCCCTTCACGGATGAATTCGGAGGCACCGGACGACATTGCTTGATTGTCAAATTAGTCGGTGAGAGAGAGACGGCGATCGGCTATAATAAAGGGCTAGAGGAAAAGAACACCGAAAATCTGAAAATATGGTTGCCATCCAAAGAAATCTCAACATTGCCGCGCTAGAAGCAGAATACAGTCAAAAAACACCGCGAGACATTCTCAAATTTGCCCTAGAAAATTTTGACAATATCTCCATTTCTTTCAGCGGGGCTGAAGATGTAGTTCTGATCGATCTTGCCTCAAAAATTACCAAGAATTTCCGCGTTTTTACCCTAGACACCGGACGATTGCACTCAGAAACTTATCAGTTTTTGGATCAAGTCAGAAAACATTACGGCATTAAATTAGAAGTAATGTTTCCCGATGCAGCAGAAGTACAAGCCCTAGTAGAAGAAAAGGGATTGTTTAGTTTTTATCAAGACGGTCACAAAGAATGCTGTGGCGTGCGGAAAGTCAAGCCGCTGCGCCGCAAATTGAATACTCTCGATGCTTGGATTACCGGTCAGCGGAAAGACCAAAGTCCCAGTACCCGCAACGGTATTCCGGTTATTGAAGTTGACACTGCATTCTCAACTCCTGACCATGAATTAATTAAATTCAACCCCTTAGCAAACTGGTCTTCGGCAGAGGTTTGGGAATACATTCGCGCTTTGGATGTGCCTTACAACAAGTTGCACGAACGCGGTTTTGTAAGTATTGGTTGCGAACCTTGTACGAAGCCGATTTTGCCAAACCAACACGAACGCGAAGGTCGCTGGTGGTGGGAAGAAGCAACCGTAAAAGAATGCGGTTTGCACGCTGGTAACGCACAAACATAGTAAATCACTCAAGGAGTAAGGTGCGCTAGGCTCACCTTACAAATAGTAGGGTGCGCTAGGCGCACCTTACCCAAGAATAAATGCACTTCACATAAATTCTAGCCGAAGAATTCGCAATTAAAATAAACACAAATTAAGCTGAGCTTCCCCTTAAACTTGGATAGAACGATCAATATTCAGAATAAATGCTAGCCGAAGAATTCGCAATTAAAATAAACACAAATTAAGCTGAGCTTGCCCTTAAACTTGGATAGAATGATCAATATTCAGAAAAGTTTTTAAAGTAGGTACTATATGCTCGCCTCAACTAGCGAATTGCTGAACACGGCTTTGAGAAATGGTTATGCGATCGGCGCTTTTAACGTCTACAACCTCGAAGGAGTAAAAGCCGTCATCAATGCGGCCGAAGCGCTGCACAGTCCTGCTATACTGCAACTTCACCCCAGCGCCCTCCAATACGGAAAATCGCCTTTAGTCGCACTGTGCATGGAAGCGGCCCGCAGATCTGTAGTGCCGATCGCAGTACACTTAGATCACAGCACCTCAGAAAAAGACATTCACCTCGGCCTAGGTGCGGGCATTAAATCAATTATGGCAGACGGTTCTTTTTTGCCCTACGAACAAAACTTAATATTTAGCCGGGAAATGACTAAATTAGCCCACGCTAACGGTGCGGCAGTTGAAGCAGAAATCGGCCGAATTAGTGGCAGGGAAGACGGTTTGACAATGGATGAAAAAGCCGCAAGAATGACCGATCCCGGAGCAGCAGTAGAGTTTATCAAAGAAACTAATGTGGATTTTTTAGCCGTAACAATTGGTAACGTTCACGGCAAATATTTAAGCGAACCAAAACTAGATTTTCCGCGTCTGGCAAAAATCCGGGCTGCTGTTTCAGTGCCATTAGTGATGCACGGTGCTAGCGGTTTGCCGGAATCAATGATT
This sequence comes from Microcoleus sp. Pol12B4, assembly GCF_036701385.1. Lineage (NCBI taxonomy): Bacteria > Bacillati > Cyanobacteriota > Cyanophyceae > Oscillatoriales > Microcoleaceae > Microcoleus > Microcoleus sp. Pol12B4. The sequence continues at coordinate 57,451 of NZ_JAUBQR010000004.1, forward strand.
CATCAATGTATTCAATTCGGGGTATCGAAATTCAATGTGAGTACAGAAGTTCGCGAAGCTTATATGGACGTGTTAAAAAGTAGCATTTCTTTGTCAGATCCGGATTTGTTGGAAATAATGGAAAAATCTATCAATGCCATGCGATGGGTCATTTCTGACAAACTGCAACTTTTCGGTTCTGTCGGTAAAGCTCATTTGCATCACTCTCCCTACGCGGATGACTTGGCCGCAAAGAGCACCAGCAACAAACAAACAAGCCACAACAAATCAAGTTTTGATCAAATGTTAAAGCCTGTGTATAGTGAGGCTTTCAGTCTTCTTGTGAAGTAAAAAAACAAAAGTCCTGACTGCGAACCCGTTTTTAGTCAGGACTTCAGTCCTCTCTAACCGTTTAAAAATTGATCGGGATCTATGCCAGATTCCCGCAGTCGCCGAATTAATGACTTCAATTGAGCTTCCGCTTGTTGAGCCCTAGATTCCCCTGACTCGGCCCGCTGCCGTTGCTGTTCCGCTTCAGTCAGTATCCAATTGCCATCAACATCATACCAGCGCAGCCACAGTCGATCGATTCCCTGAAACTCCCCTTGCCACAAACCCAAGCCCAAACTTAGGTCAGCAATCCACACTCGCGAATCGGGCAATTCTAATTCTTGATAGTGTCCACCCTTCAATTCAAACACTCGCAATTTGTTAGTATAGCTACTGAAAACGGCATCAATAGGAACCCGCAAAATTTGCTCGTAAACATCCCATTTTCTGGGCGGTTCATCCTTCATCTCCGCCTCCAAAACTTTCCAGTTACCTGCAGTGTTTCCCGACTGAGGTGGTAACTTTTCTTCATCGGTATTGTCGCCTAAATCTTCTTTTTCCGTTCCCGGCGAAAGCAGTTCTACAATTACAAAAGGATTCAGGCCTTCCTGCCAAGTAACATAACTCATCCGCAGTTCGGAGCGATCGTAAAGTCGTGGAACTCCCACAACTGCAAACCAATCCACCCGCTTGTGCCAGAGAGTATGATGCACGTCATAATAAAGGTTCATGTCGGTGCCGCTAAATATCTCAGAAGCTGGATAATTCCGAGGTCGAAACGTCAGGCTCAACAACTGCGGCTGCAAATCGTGAAATTCGTCAGGCAAACCAGGTTCCTTCGGGTCTTCGCTGGGTAAATCGTACATCGTCGGCAGCGTTTCTCTGGGCGATCGCGGCGGATCGGTTTGCGGCACAGGATATTTAAAAGGCAACATATAATATTGAGAAATGACTGCATTTATGCTAACATCATTTTAATAGTTGCAAGACGAGTACCAACACCATGTAAAACGTTTATTGCCAACTTTTTTTCCTGTCTTTAGTGAAATCAATCTCACATCTCAAATCTCAAATAGACTGATCCGAAATTCTGCACTATGATCGACATTCCTCAACTGATTGCTCAAGAACTTTCCATTAATCTGTCTCAAGTCAATAATGCTCTGGAACTTTTCGCAGAGGGAGCAACAATTCCGTTTATTGCCCGCTACCGCAAAGAACGCACGGATTTGCTGAATGAAATTCAGTTGCGGGACATTTCCGATCGCTTCACCTATTTGACGGAAATTGAAGAGCGCAAAAAGTCGATTTTAGAGACGATTAGCTCTCAGGGAAAACTCACTGAAGAACTGCAAGCGAAAATCGAATCGTGTTTGCAAAAAAACGAACTCGAAGACCTTTATCTGCCTTACAAACCCAAGCGGCGGACGCGAGCCACAATTGCTAGGGAAAAAGGTTTGGAACCGCTGGCAAATTTTATCAAGTCTCTGAACTTACCGACGGCTAAACCAGCAGATTTTGAGGCAGAAGCAGCTAAATACATTGCGGAAGAAAAGGGCGTTAAAACAGCAGAAGAAGCTCTCAAAGGTGCTGCGGATATTTTGGCGGAAGCGGTTTCGGAGAAAGCAGAATTGCGGGCTTATTTGCGAGAGTTTTTAATGAAAACCGGAGTTTTTGTCTCGAAAATTAAAGAAGATTTCCCGGAAGGAAGCACTAAATTTGAAATGTACCGCAATTATCAAGTTGCTGCGAGAAGCGTTCAATCGCACAATATGTTAGCGCTGTTTCGGGGGGAAACGGAAGGAGTCTTAGATTTGGAACTGGCGTTTGATGAATCCGCAGTGATGGCTTATTTGGAGGGTCAGGAAATTAGAACTAGGATACCGGAAGTTAAAGAGTTTTATCGATCGACTTTGAAGGATGCCTTCAACCGACTGATGAAGACTTCGTTAATTACAGAAGTGCGATCGCACAACAAAGCCGTCGCTGATATCGAGTCGATCGCCACTTTTGAAACCAACCTCCGCGAGTTGCTGCTGTCAGCGCCGGCGGGTATGAAACCGACACTGGCGATCGATCCGGGATTTCGCACGGGGTGCAAAGTTTCCGCCCTCGATGAAACCGGGCAATTTTTAGAATATCAAGCAATTTTTCCCCACCAAGCGGCCGCTCAGCGACAGCAAGCTGGTAAAATTGTCAAGCATTTAATTGAAAAATATAAAATTGAATTAATCGCGATCGGCAACGGTACAGCTTCCCGGGAAACGGACGAATTTGTTTCGGAAGTTTTGGCCCAAATGGAAAGAAAACCGATTAAAGTCATGGTGAATGAATCCGGTGCATCGATTTATTCAGCAAGCGAGGTGGCGATCGCCGAATTTCCCGACCTCGATATCACCGTCCGCGGCGCAGTCAGCATCGGACGGCGGTTGCAAGACCCCCTCGCCGAACTCGTGAAAATCGACCCTAAATCAATAGGAGTCGGCCAATACCAGCACGATGTTGACCAAAAAATGCTCAAAAAGAAACTCGACGAAACAGTCGAAAGCTGCGTTAATTATGTCGGAGTTGACTTAAATACAGCTTCCAAAGAACTGCTGACATTTGTGTCAGGAATGACGGCAACTGTTGCCAAAAATATCGTCAATTACCGCAACGAAAACGGCGCATTTAAAAATCGCCGTCAACTCCTGAAAGTTCCCAAACTCGGACCAAAAGCTTTTGAACAAGCAGCCGGGTTTCTCCGCATTCGCGGCGGCGAAAACCCCCTGGATAATACAGCAGTTCATCCCGAAAGTTATCCTGTCGTGCAGGCGATCGCCAAAGATTTAGACTTGCCGCTGACAGGAATAACACAAATATCGGAAAAAATCAAGACTGTAAACATTAAGAAATATGTCACCGAAAAAGTCGGAGAACCAACACTCCGAGACATTATTTCCGAACTAGAAAAACCGGGAAGAGACCCGCGGGCCGAGTTTAAATATGCTACTTTCCAAGCAGGAATCAAAGAAATCTCCGACTTACAAGTTGGGATGGAATTAGAAGGCATAATCACGAATGTAGCTAACTTTGGAGCCTTTGTTGATGTGGGAGTGCACCAAGATGGTTTGGTTCACGTTTCTCAATTAGCCGATCGCTTCGTAGATGACCCCAAACAGATTGTCAAAGTCGGACAAGTTGTGAAAGTGCGGGTTTTGGAGGTGAATGAGAAGTTAAAGCGGGTTAGTTTGACAATGAAGCTGCAAGAAAAACCGCAACCGCAAAATAGTGCGAGGCTTCCGGCCCCGCGCCGACGTTGAAACTAGGGCTGAAAACTGAAAAAGGGCGATGGCGTCCCGCCCCGCAAGCTACGACTATAATTGTGTAATTCTCACCAACCTCAAAATTATATGGTTGCAAGTTAAAGCGACACCTACGTCTCTCCTGAAGATTATTTAGCAGCCGAGAAAGTCAGTCCGATAAAACACGAGTACAGGCAAGGTGAAATCTATGCAAAAGCAGGGGAAAGCAAACCTCATGTCATTATTATGGGGAACGTATCTGTACTTTTGAGAAACCATCTTCGGGGAAGTGGTTGTATGCCTTACATGGCACATATGAAAGTTCGGAATGAGACATCTAATTTTTTTTACTATCCCGATGTAGTGGTGAGTTGTGATGAACGAAACAAAAATGCGGATGAAGATTTCATTCGCTACCCGCGCTTAATTGTGGAAGTTTTATCGCCGACAACAGCGGCTTTTGACAGAGGTGAAAAGTTTGCCGATTACCGAATTTCAGAAAGTTTGCAAGAGTATGTATTAATCAATCAAGAAAGAGTTAGTGTAGAGTGTTTTCGCCGGAATGCAGAGGGTTTGTGGGTGCTTTATCCTTACAGTCAAAGACAAGAAGTTCAGTTTGCTAGCGTTAATTTTAGCTGTGCGATCGAGACATTGTATGAAGATGCGATCGAGATTAATTGATTTTAATTACTCCAGAATCACTGGAATAATTCGGAATTAGATATGGATATGATTGAACCGCGAAGACGCGTTCGGCGAAGCCGTTCCCGTAGGGTAGGACGCGAAGGAAGAGAAAAGAAGAAGAAGCTGGTAATTGCTACTTTTTCTTCCTAGCTTTCCAAGTGCCACCGTAGAAGTAAAAAGGATTGTTTGCACTTACCGATTCCCAACATTTAAGACACAAAAAAAACCACTGCCCCGATTCGGCATACCGGGCGCGGTAGAGAGTCGGGGCAGATTGGGAACAGCGATCGCAATATTTGATTCTGATTGCCCTGGCCATTGTTACTCAGTTTCAAACAATAACGGACTCTTGAGGGCGGGCAAATATCATGCGGCCGGCGCTTGTTTGCAGGGCGCTGGTGACTACGACTCTGGCTTCGCCGCCGACATAGCTGCTGCCTGCTTCTACGACAACCATTGTGCCGTCATCCAAGTAACCGATTCCCTGAGAGGGTTCTTTGCCTTCTTTGCGGATTTTTAGTTCGATCGTATCTCCCGGCAAATAAGTGGGGCGCACCGCATGAGTCAAATCATTAATATTCAAAACCGGCAGTTTTTGGACAGTAGCTACTTTCGATAAGTTGTAATCGTTGGTGAGCAAAATGCCGTCGATATCCAAGGCGAACCGAACTAATTTTGCATCGACTGTGGCAAGATCTTCGTAGTCAGCCGAGTGAATTTGAATCCGTTCTGGATATGTTTCTTTGATGCGGTTGAGTACATCTAAGCCGCGGCGCCCGCGCACTCGCTTTTGATCGTTGGCGGAATCAGCTACCAGTTGCAGTTCTTGGAGAACGAATTGCGGCACGATAATTTGACCTTCGAGGAAACCTGTTTCTAGCAAGTTTTCAATCCGGCCGTCAATAATGCAGCTAGTATCGACAACTTTGGCAGAGGCTGGTTTGAAAGTCCCTTCGGCTACCAACACCGTGTCTAAGCTTTTGGGGTTGATCAGCCGCAAGAAAGCACGGCCGTGGGTGTCGGTCAAACTGACGCCTGTGAAGCCGAACATGACGCTACCCAAGACAGCGACTAGAGGTTTGATGAAGCCGAACTCGCGGGGAATTGGCAGCAGGAATAGCGGAGCCAGCATTAAGTTCGCTACTAGAAGTCCGATGATTAAGCCGATCGCCCGCGTCAGTAACATCTCCACTGGCATATCGCGAACTTGTTTTTCCAGCCGGCGGTAGGTTGTTTGAGCCACTAATCCCATCACGAAGCCGATTAATGCTCCAAAGGAACCTAGTACAGAACTTAAACCTTGTATATTTGTAACTTGCAGCAGCAGATTGCTCGGCAGGAGTTCGACTCCGTAATAGCCGATGCCTCCGCCTGCGATTATGAATGAGATTATTATGATTGCGTCTAGCATTAGTTCTAGGTTAATGAATTTATTCCTATTATATCTTTCCAGTGCTGATACTTGTTTTCATGCTTTGGTCGGATATCGCTATATCTACTCAAGGATTCTCATAAACTTATATTTCGGGGTTGTACCCTCTGAGGGATGTGCGATCGAGCATATCGGCATTTACCACGCCGGGCCGAAAGCAGGCACAAGGTGCGAATAAACGGCTCTGCGGGCTGTTCGGGAATTGTGACGGAGCGAAACTGGTACGAGGTTAAATTACAAGAGCCGATCGTTCGCAGCGCTTTTTTGGTAAGCAAATGTCATAATATACATAATTATTCATGATGGTTTAATTAAAACTTTAGATTTGAAGTTGCGCTTTTGGCTTGAAATGTAATGAACCCTACCACAGATTATTTAACATTTGAATTAAAAAAAAGTGTGCAAGCGACAAATCCCAGCATTCCCACTTCGGCTTACCTGCACATACCTTTTTGTCGCCGCCGCTGTTACTACTGCGATTTTCCGGTTTTTGTGGTGGGCGATCGCAAAAATGGCGATAATTCCGGCACAATTGTGCAATACGTTGCCGTACTCTGTCAAGAAATTCAAGAAACAAAAAATTTAGGCGCATCCCTAAACACAGTTTTTTTTGGTGGCGGCACGCCTTCGCTGCTTTCTGTGAGTCAGTTGAGCAATATTTTGGAGACTCTCGACGGCAAATTTGGGATTGCTGCTGGGGCGGAAATTTCTATAGAAATAGACCCGGGTACGTTTACTTTAGAACAGTTGCGGGGATATGCAGCGGCGGGAGTAAATCGAGTTAGTTTGGGAGTGCAAGCTTTTCAGGATGAATTGCTGCAAGCTTGCGGACGATCGCACTCGGTAGCAGAAATTTTTGAAGCAGTAGAAATAGTGCGATCGGCTGGTATTGTCAATTTCAGTTTAGACCTGATTTCAGGCCTGCCGCACCAAACTTTAGAACAGTGGGAAGCTTCCCTGAAATCGGCGGTGGAAATTAGCCCGACTCATCTGTCGAGTTACGACTTAATTGTTGAGCAGGGAACTGCTTTCGGGCGCTACTTTGAAGCAGGCGCACAACCACTGCCAGCAGATGACACTGCTGCTCAAATGTACCGTTTAGCAAGGGAAATTCTGACGGGGGCTGGCTACGAACATTACGAAATTTCTAATTACGCTCGATCGGGCTATCAGTGCCGCCACAACCGCGTTTATTGGGAAAATCGCCCTTATTACGGTTTGGGAATGGGGGCGGCGAGTTACGTGGAAGGCCGGAGGTTGACCAGGCCTCGCAAAACTCAAGAATATTATCAGTGGGTGCGATCGATCTCTCACCTCAATTCCCCTGCTACCGAACAGCTTGGAAGGGAAACCCAGCCAGATATTGACCCACCAATTGAGCAAAATTTTCAAGTTTCTGAAAATGACGTTTTGTTAGAAACGCTGATGCTAGGTTTGCGTTTAGCAGAAGGAGTTAGCCTGTCGGCGCTGACTCAAAAGTTTACTCAGCAAACGGTTGATAAAATTTGGCGTTGTTTGCAGCCCTATTGGCGGCAAGGATGGGTGGAAATTATGACGGAGGAGGGGGCGATTCCCTACGGGATAGCTCGGCTTCACGCAACTTTAGGCGAGGGCGCGAAACTGCCACTTTCGGGCAATTTGAGGTTGAGCGATCCCGAAGGTTTTTTATTTTCTAATACGATTTTAGCCGATTTGTTCAGCAAGTTAGGCGAGGATAATTAGCTCTGTCTGAGGAAGTATATCTCAGGCAAGCGCGAACTTTGCTAAAGCCGAGACCGTCAATGCTACAAAAGAATATTCAATTGCTCCCTAGCTCGATCATCTCAAAAATCATATATTTTATATCGATCCCTAAACAAAACTTAAAAGGGAACTAAGCCTTGAGATAGACGCCACGACTGCATTCAATCCGTCATACTTAAGACTGAACATTTAAAAAGTAATTTAATGAACACTTTAACTATCGAGCGCAACCAAACCCAAAACCAGCCCTGCCTTGTAATTAGCGAGCGCGGGTGCAATCCGGCTTCCAAGTGTAATTTTTGCGGTCACTACCAACAGGCAAGAGGTTCAGTTGGTCACTGTAAATTGTTGAACGCACCTGTTAGGGGAGGATGGAAATCTTGCACTTTAGCACAGCCGGCTTTTGCACCTTTTTCGGAATAGGTGTAAGGCGCTGATGTTTGCCGGAAAAATTTATTAATGAACCCAAACAATGTAAAAAAAACTATAAAAAATTGTCTTTTAATTTGTAATATGCTATATTTGATATAGACCAGTCTCCGTATCGTTCGCACAATTGCACAAACAAGTTAAAAAAATGAATTTGACACTAAATCAGGTAATTTCCGAAGGTCATACGCGCATTTTGTGTTGGTATCTCAATAATACTAGCAAAGTGCAAATCGCTCGCATTACAAATGTTCCTAATTGGTATTTTGAGAGGACGGTGTTTCCGGGGGAACGTTTTTTGTTTGAAGCGCTGCCGGAAGCTCAGTTAGAAGTTTGCAGGAGTGCGGAGACTGGTGCTATAGTGTGCGAGCGAATTTTGTGCGATCGGCTGCGAGTTGAAGAATTAAGCACGGCTGATTGAAGATAATTCCCCAGACTTACCAACGAGAGGTAGAAACCCGGTTTTTGTTCAGAAACCGGGTTTCTCTGTATGATTATTTATATGATGATAAAAACTCCGTGATTCTCGCCACCGATGCCTCAGCCCTAAAACTGTCGCAAATGTTAATCTAAGCTAAATTATAAAAAATCCACCACTGTTTAATACTAAAACCCGATGTCCCTCACCGAACAAATCCTCTCCCAACTGCCAGGAGACGCCCTCGGAGGCCTGAGAAAAGTCGATCGACTCTGGGAAAACCTCAAACAAAACACCGCACCAGCACCCCAAGCAATCAAACACAGCCAAAAACCCCTCGAAACCCTCGACTTCGACATAGTTATCGGCGGCGGAACCCTAGGAATATTAATCGGTACAGCCTTAGCCGTGCGGGGTTGGCGAGTAGCCCTGCTTGAACGCGGCATTCTGCGAGGACGCAAACAAGAATGGAACATTTCTCGCAAAGAATTAGACGCATTCTTAGAACTAAATTTGCTATCAGTTGAAGAGATAGAAAAAGCCATAGCCACCGAATACAACCCAGCCCGCATCAGCTTTGCCAACACCCCCGACATCTCGGTGCGGGACGTACTCAACATCGGAATCGACCCAGTGTACCTCCTAGAAACCCTCAAGCAGCGATTCCTCCAAGCTGGAGGAAAGCTATTTGAAAATACACCATTTAAAACAGCAACCATTCACCCGGATGGAGTCTTGGTAGAATCTGCAAATACCGATACACAACCTGCTACAAATTTATTTAAAACTAGATTATTATTAGACGCAATGGGACATTTTTCGCCTATTGTGCGCCAAGCAAGACAAGGCAAAAAACCCGACGCCGTATGTTTAGTAGTCGGCAGTTGCGCTCAAGGATACCCCAAAAACGACACTGGGGATATATTTGCATCCTTCACCCCAATGCAAAATCAGTGCCAATATTTTTGGGAAGCATTTCCAGCCAGAGACGGCCGCACAACCTACTTATTTACATACATAGACGCCGACACAGAAAGATTCAGTTTAGAAACATTATTTGAAGAGTACTTGCGCTTGCTTCCCCAATATCAAAACGTCGAACTCGAACAGTTAAAATTCCAAAGAGCACTTTACGGATTCTTCCCCTGCTATCGCCAAAGCCCTCTAAAAATGCCTTGGAATCGCATACTCCCAGTCGGAGATAGCAGTGGTAGCCAATCTCCCCTCAGCTTCGGCGGTTTCGGCGCAATGGTACGGCACCTCAAACGCTTGACTGTAGGAATTGAAGAAGCTTTGACAAGCGACAGTCTCGACAAAAATTCCCTCGCACTTTTGCAACCCTATCAGCCGAATCTATCAGTTACCTGGTTGTTTCAGCGTTCGATGAGTGCTGCGATGAATCAAAAAATAGACCCCCATCAAATCAATCAACTTTTGGCAGCCGTATTTCAGGTAATGGAAGAGTTGGGAGAACCCGTACTCAAACCGTTTCTTCAGGATATCGTGCTGTTTCCGGCTTTGTCACAAACCCTGTTTAAAACAGCAGTTAGCCATCCCGGGTTAGTTATGAAAATTATCCCGCAGGTGGGAATAGCTAATTTGCTGGATTGGATGATTCATTACCTAAATTTAGGAATTTATACGGGATTGTATCCTTTGGGGAAAGCAGTAGAACCGCAGGTAAAAAAATTAGCACCGCAGCAGCAATACTATTTGCACCGATTAGTGGAAGCATGGCAATATGGCGCTGGAGGCGATTATTAAGTGCAACAGCCTCTCCGGCCTGTTGCACCAGAAAATTCCTCGTTACCATGCTGGAGCCTGGGAACCAGTTAACTGATACAGCGGATTCCGCTGTAATGAGGTACAATAAAATATCATTGTTGTAGTCAAACCTAATGAAAGCGTATTCTCTCGATCTCCGGCAAAAAATAGTGAAGGCTCATTT
>NZ_JAUBQR010000290.1:0-6815 GCF_036701385.1 Microcoleus sp. Pol12B4
GTGTTGGCAGCAGTGCCAAGAAACTGGAAAGATTGAAACTTTTGAGTTAGGAACGCGGGATATATGCGATCGCTTCCTGATTCCAGAAAAACTTTACGGTCGGGAACGAGAAATACAGCAACTTTTAGAAGCATTTGAACGAGTAGCACAAGGCAACAGCGAAATGATGCTGGTTGCAGGCTTTTCCGGCATCGGAAAAACCGTTGTCGTCAATGAAGTTCACAAACCAATTGTCCGACAGCATGGCTATTTCATAAAAGGAAAATTTGACCAGTTTAATCGCAATATTCCCTTTTCGGCATTTGTGCAAGCATTCCGCGATTTAATGACACAATTGCTCAGTGAAAGCGATATCCATATCCAAGCATGGAAAACCAAAATTTTAGCAGCCATAGGTGACAACGGACAAGTCATTATTGAAGTTATTCCCGAGCTAGAACGGATTATCGGACAACAACCTGCAGGTCCAGAATTATCAGGGATAGCTGCTCAAAATCTGTTTAATTTACTATTTCAAAAATTTATTTCTGTCTTCACCACCAAAGAGCATCCCTTAGTGATGTTTCTGGATGACTTACAATGGGCAGATTCAGCATCTTTAAAGTTGATGCAATTGCTCATAAGTGAATCCCTGTCCAGTCACCTGCTACTAATTGGAGCCTATCGAGACAATGAAGTTTCCGCTGCCCATCCCTTAATTTTGACTTTAGATGAAGTCACGAAAATAGGGGCAATTGTCAATACGATCACACTGGCACCTCTCGCTAGAACCAGTTTGAATCAATTAGTAGCAGATACGTTGACTTGTTCTCCTAGGTTAGCAGAACCGCTGACGGAATTGGTGTATCAGAAGACAAAAGGGAACCCATTTTTTGCGACGCAGTTTATCAAGGCATTGCATCAAGATAAATTGATTGTTTTTGATATTCAAGCAGGATATTGGCAGTGCGATATTAGCAAAATTACAGAAGCAGCACTGACGGATGATGTAGTTGAATTCATGGCGCAGCAGTTACAGAAATTGCCCGTTGAAACTCAGGATGTTTTAAAATTAGCCGCTTGCATTGGCAATCAGTTCGATCTGACAACATTAGCAATTGTTTCGGAAATCTCGGAGACGGCAACCGCAACGGCTTTGTGGAAAACTTTACAGGAAGGTTTTGTTTTACCTCAGAGTGAGATTTATAAATTTTATGTAGGGGAAGAAGACAATATCGATCGATCTACTTCTCAAACAGTTGTCTATCGCTTCTTGCACGATCGCGTCCAGCAAGCTGCTTATTCTTTGATTCCGGAAAAAGAACGCGCGATCGCTCATTATCAAATCGGGCAATTACTCCTGCAACAAATTTCAGCAGAAGCCAGAGAAGAACGCATTTTTGAATTAGTCAACCAGTTGAACTACGGAACCATACTGGTTGTAGAACAACAGGAAAGGGAGGAACTCGCCCAACTCAACTTCACTGCTTGCCACAAAGCCAGAGCCGCCACCGCATATCAAGCCGCCCGCGAATATGCCACAGTGGGACTGCAACTGCTGGGAACAGACGCTTGGGAACGGCATTACGAAATGACCCTATCCCTGCACGACTTAGCTGCCGAGGTGGCTTTCTTGGCGGGCGATTTTGAGCAGATGCACAAGTGGATTGAAGCGGTGATTCATCATGCGAAAACACCTTTAGAACAGGTGCAAGTTTACCAAGTCAAAATCCAGGCATTGGTCGCCCACAATAAATTTGTCGAGGCGATCGCGATCGGTCAATCAGTCTTCCAAATGTTAGGAGTAAACCTACCAAATGAACCAACCCTAGACGATATTCGGCAGTTGAAGCAAGAAATTGATGCCTTAATTGAAGGTCGCTCTATTGAATCATTCTTTCATCTGCCGAAAATGAGTGACCCTCAGCAATTAGCCATTATGCAAAATGCGGCTCGGCTGACACCCGTCTGTTATATGTCCGGCACCAAGCTTTATTTTCTGGTGGTGGCACTCCAGGTTAAGTTGTCCATCCAATTCGGCAATAGTCCGGTTTCCGCTTTTTGCTACGTGGGTTACGCCTTCCAACTGAGGATGCTGTGGGGCGATATGACAATGGTGCCTCAGTTTGGGCAATTAGGATACCAACTCTCCTTAGAACCCGATGCCAAAAACATTCGAGCCGCAACCGCCATGTTAATGGGGGCATATGTTGGTTCTTGGACGATCCATCTGCAAGAAACGCTGCCCATTCTTCTCGATGGCTATCAAGCTGGATTAGAAACAGGCAATCTAGAATTTATGGGCTACGACGCCCAGTTGTACTGTTTCAATGCTTATTGGTACGGTCAACCGCTCACTGAACTCGAACCGCAAATTCGCGCCTATTACCAACAGTTGTGCGACCTCCACCAAGTCACAGCAGCAAACTGTGTGTTGGCGTACTGGCAGGCGGCTCAAATTCTCTTGGGTCAGTCAGAGGACGAGATTCCTTTACGCCAGGATGCCTATGAAGAAAAAGTCCTGGCTCAGGCAAAAGTCGATTTTTACCGACTATCCTTCTTCTACTTGTATCGATTCACATTGAATTACTGGTTGGAAGACTTTGCTAAAGCAGAACACGATGCTGCTCAAACGCGACAGTATTTGGCTGGAGGGATGGGAAGTATTGTTGAACCCATCTTCTACTTCTATGATTCTCTGAACGTGCTGGCCACTGGGTCGGAATCGATGTCCCAGTCAGAGCAGCGATGGCAGCGAGTGGAAGAAAATCAAGCCAAGCTAAAAGATTGGGCAGATTATGGCCCCATGAATTACTTGCACAAATATCATTTAGTTGAAGCCCAAAAAAATCGCGTTCTTGCTCGCAAAACAGAAGCTTTAGAATTTTACGATCTAGCAATTCAAGGAGCTAAGGAAAACGGTTATATCCAAGAGGAAGGATTAGCCAACGAACTCGCGGCTAAATTCTACTGGGAATGGGGCAAAGAAAAAGTCGCTGCCAGCTATATGCAGGAGGCGTATTACTGTTATGCCCGTTGGGGTGCACTAGCTAAGGTTGAAGACTTAGAAAAACGCTATCCCCATTTACTTCAGCCTATCCTGAATCAGCCCAAACTTCGCTTTAATCCTCTAGAGACGCTGGCAACGATTAGCCACTCTTCGCAGACTTCCAGTAATAGCAGCACCAGTATTTCCGATGCCCTTGATTTCGCATCTATTGTGCAAGCTGCTCAAGCTTTATCCAGTAAAATTCAGCTTGATGAATTGCTCGACACCCTCAACCAAATTATTTTAAAAACTTCGGGAGCAGAAACTTGTGCTTTGCTACTCCCCCATCAGAAGGAATGGCAAATCCGGGCAATAACTCACATTAATCTAGATAACCAGTTACCCACAACCCTGCTGCAAACCCAACCTCTAAATGGCTCGGCGGTGATTCCGCTCAAGCTGGTTTATTATGTCAAACACACCCTGGAAACTGTGCTTATTGAAGGTGGCAAGACCGATATTCCGGGTTTAATGAATGACTGTACGCTCCAGTATCACTCTCAAAGTATGCTATGTACTCCAATTCTCGATCGCGGGAACTTAGTTGCGATACTTTATCTGGAACATAGCTCGACAAAAGGAGTGTTTACTCGCGATCGTCTCCTCATCCTCAACTTCCTCTGCACTCAGGCTGCCATTTCCCTAGAAAATGCGCGATTGTATCAGCAAGCCCAGGAATACGCCCACCAGGTGGAACAATCTCAACTGCAATTAGTGCAGAGCGAAAAAATGTCGGCTTTGGGGAATTTAGTAGCCGGGGTTGCCCATGAAATTAATAATCCCGTTGGATTTATTTCTGGCAATATTCATGAAGCGATCGCCGCCGTCAAAGATCTGACTAAATACCTGCAAGTCTACCAAGAAAAATTTCCCCATCCTGGAGATGAGATCGAGCAAATAGCAGAAGAACTTGACATCGAATATCTCTTAGAAGATTTACCAAAAATGTTAAATTCTATGCAAATCGGGTGCGATCGCATTCAAGGTATCAGCACCAGTCTTCGTACCTTCTCCCGCTCCGACAAAGATTACAAAGTTCCTTTCAATATTCATGACGGAATTAACAGTACGATTTTGATTCTCAAACACAGATTGAAAGCGAACGAACAGCGTCCAGCGATTGAAGTTGTGAAAGAGTACGGGAACTTGCCCTCAGTGGATTGCTTCCCCGGACAATTAAATCAGGTGTTTATGAATATATTAGCCAATGCCGTTGATGCACTGGAAGAATCAAATCGGGAACAGAGTTTAGAGAAGACTAAAGCCCCAGCCAATTGCATCACAATTCGGACAGAAATGAAGTCTAAGGAGTGGGTGACGATTCGCATTTCTGACAACGGGCCAGGCATATCAGATGAGATAAAAGGTCAGATTTTTGACCACTTATTTACAACTAAAGGTGTGGGTAAAGGCACGGGATTGGGATTGGCGATCGCACGGCAGATTGTGGTTGAGAAACACGGCGGTACAATCGAGGTAAATTCTGTATTAGGAGAAGGGACGGAGTTTACGATATCATTGCCGATGAAAGGATAAGAATAGGGAGGATCTTATATTAGTAAAAACACTTCTTCTGGCTCCTTCCTTCTTCTTCTTTTCTCCTGCCTCCTGCCTCCTCTCTCCTGCCTCAAAATTTCAATTTATAGCTGGGTTGCTTTCATTGAGATGCTCCCTAAGACTATTTTGATAGAGCGCCATTTTTCTGTTTAAAAGTGAAAAATCATAAAAGCGGTAGAGTCGGTCTGTTGCGACTCTCGTAGTTCTATTTTCCTCAAACTCGACCAATAAAAGTGTATACTTACAATAGTTCGGACAGTTTTTATATAGCCCAATGGCTTATGCTTGCTTGGCTTTGAGCCACTGTGGATAATTAAATCAATGTCAGCTCCACCCCTGACTTACATTTAATTCGACTTTTTTATGCTCCTTGCCCCGCGTAAGCTTGTAGTATCGTTCCAAAAACTGTCCGGAGTATTGTTTAATACAAAGCCAAATAAACAAGTTCTTTTGTCTGGCAGATCGATTTTTAAGTATTTATACTGTATCGAGCGGTTCGCGCTAGACTATCCCACGGAATTTACTGCCCGCCCGCACCCCATGTGACAGTTGGGGTGCGGAATGTGGGTTTAAGAGCTGAGGATATAACTTGGAAAGGACTAATTTAACGGGCAACCGATTGAGTAAATTATTAATTTTGCTATCATTAGCATAATCCAAGGGATAGATATTAAGTCAAAGCAAGTTCAAGAATATCTAGGTAGAAAAACAGAAAGTCACAGAAAATATGCTAGACATAGCACTTTTTATATTGGACTGTGGGGTGAATCATGGGTCGATTTAATCTAGTAATTGGCTGGTTGTTGTTGAATTAATGTCTTTGTCCCCACACAAACTACCTAATTATCAACAACGCTTGAGAGCTATGAGACTTATTAGGCGTTGCTGAATTGATGTATGATATAGCGATCGAGAGCAAAGTTGACGAAAAACAATGAACAGCAAATTAGAGTCAATCGAATGTCCTGAATGCAAGTCAACTCGTATTAATAAGAATGGGCATAAAGCAGGTAAACAGAATCATATATGTGTTGATTGTGGTAGGCAATTCATAGATTCCTATCAATCCCATCAAGGGTATGCACAGGAAGTTAAAAGAGAGTGTCTAAAAATGTATGTCAATGGCATGGGTTTTAGGGCAATTGAGAGAGTTAAAGGAGTCCATCACACTAGTATTATTAATTGGGTTAAGCAGGTAGGAGAATTGCTCCCAAATGCCTAGGATTCAGAAATAATTCCCGAGGTGGGGGAACTGGATGAGTTGGAAACATTTGTCGGCTCAAAAAAAACAAAATCTGGCGAGCGACGGCGGTCAATCACTTTCAACCAGGAATCTTAGGATGGGTAATGGGCGACCATAGTGCAAAAACTTTTCAGCCATTATGGGAACTAGTCGGTAGCTGGAAATGCTACTTTTATGTCACGGATGGATGGCCAGTCTATCCGATATTTATTCCAGATGGAGACCAGATTATCTGTAAAACTTATATGACTAGAGTAGAGGGAGAAAATACAAGGCTTAGACACTATGCAAGCTCGACTTCATCGTAAGACACTTTGCTATTCTCGCGTCAAAAGAAATGCTAGCACATTCAGTTAGATTACTAATTCACTATCTCAAGTTCTGGGATGTTCCCACCCCATATCCTGCTAACTATTAAATGTAGCTAAAGATTCCATCCTGTTTTGAATAATGTTTTTGGATCTCGATCGCTACATCATACATCAATTCAGCAACGCCACTTATTAAATCAGCATTATAGGCAACTTGTCGCCCCGACAGATTAATTCATTACCTCAAGTGTAGTGATGCCACTGTACCCGCGATCTTCATTCCTTAATTCAGCACCCCCCATGCTGTTAGAGAGGCTCGAAGGCGAGGTCATTGATTATAAACCTTGTGACTATTATTTTGACCCAGTCAGGAAGTTTGCTTGAAAAGTTATTCCAGAAATGGAGCTTATTCCAGAAATGGAGCTATCTTGGGGACTGGATGGTTTAACAGGCAACAAAGGATAAAGAGTGGTGGCACTGAGTCAGAGAGTCTAGGGAAAAGTTGTAAGGTAGAAAAACCCTGAAGACTGCACAGAATTAAGTCATCATCATCACCATGTCAAAAGAGAGGTCAAGCCCTCGGTCTATTAGTACGCCTCAGCTTCATCCCTCTCAGGACTTCCACTTAACGCCTATCAACGGGTGTTCTGCCCGTGACCTTACTGGATAACTCCAT
>NZ_JAUBQR010000436.1:0-1528 GCF_036701385.1 Microcoleus sp. Pol12B4
TGATGATTGTCTCGAAAGACGCGGATATGCACGACCTAAGCTTAGTATTTGGGAATCCACCGAAAGTTATTTGGCTTCGCCTTGGAAACTGTTCGACATTGCAAATTGAAAATTTGCTGCGTCGGGATTTTAATGCGATCAAATTATTTTATGAAGACGAGAATTTATCGCTGCTTGCTTTATCATAATGGATCGATCGCCCTAGCGTGATCTCGACTCTAAATGCTCTCTAGTCTAAAATCTAATATAGATAGGTTTTTTCAGTGGGGCGGCTTAAGTGATTGAGTCGAATCGTGCGGCGAACTCGATCGAGAAAAAGAGATTCCGATCGGGAGTAAGAACGAGTTGACATACATCATCAAGCTGGGGTATTATTCGATTATATCCAGTATTATACCGCAACTGAGATAGAATTATAAGATTTATCGGCAGCACGGTAACAAATCTGCAAAATATCAAAGCTTATCGTATGAGATGCTTCGATAAATCTAATCATTACAACTGACGCGAATTTAAGATTGTTAACTTCGTTGAGATGCGACCGCGCACAGTTGAACTAAATCGTTATGCAGATATAAGTTATGCACAGGGTACAATCCAGCCAATCCAGTCCCTAACAATAAAGGAGTTCAAAAATATGCCCAACTGGAGCCGCATTCCAAAGCTTGGATATTGGTACGACAAGATAACGAACAAGCCTCCCAAAGAAAAACTAAAAAATCAAGTTCGGCGAACCTTCTTTTCAGCAGAGATGTGTCTTAAATGGTTTGGCACATTTGACATGATGCAAGATATTCTAAAGGAGTATGAGATTGAACTGCCTTCGTGGGAAAAAGTAAACCGAATAGTTGATAGGCTATCTGATGTTCAGGTTCAGAGTTTATTGGTAGCTATCGACCTAGTGTCGGCATTTTCTCCTTTGGGTCCCATCTAAAAGTACAAGCCAGATACAATGGAAATTTATCTGGCAAACAAAACTCCAGCTTACAGATATAAAGTTCGCCATCGCAGATCAAGAGAAAACTTAACCGTGATGGCTGTATCTTTGTAGCTACGATTTCAAGAGACTGTTTCCGCATTAAGAAAGGGTTTCACCCCTCACCCCTAAACATAGTGGATCTGGACTAAATTTTTAAGGGATTATATAGCTATTAACTACCCAGAGCGAACGAAAATGCTGAGTTCCAGAGGTGAGGGGTAACACCCCCTGCGAATTAGCCAACAGTCTCTTTCAATCGCAGGGGTTTATTGAAACCTCATTCCTAACCAAGTTGATGGTAGTGCATAACAATTCCAATGCACCGGAACAAAGTCAACTGGTCGGTGAGTTGCAAAGGTTATCTGTGTCCGGTGATTGGAGCCGTTATCTCGTAAACACTGCCTGACCTTGGATATGATTCGGAAGCTCGATCGAGAGCTTGACCTACAGAAACTTGGTAGAATAAATAGACACGCTTCGATCGCGCACCATGCAACAAGCTAGTAGATCCAATCTTTTCGCCAAACCTCAAACGAGGAGATTCTCAAA
>NZ_JAUBQR010000291.1:0-6779 GCF_036701385.1 Microcoleus sp. Pol12B4
GCCAATTTCACCCTCCAATTTTTCGCCAACAATCCCCCGGGAACCCAAGGTCAAACCTTAATTGCTTCTATCCCGGTAACTACTGACGCCGCCGGCAACGCTGCTTTTAATCAAACTTTCCCAGCAGCAGTCACCGCAGGCCAATTAATCACCGCGACAGCAACCGACGCCGCCGGCAACACTTCGGAATTTTCCGCACAGCCTGTTCCCGTTGTCGTACCGCTGAGTACGATCGCCGGCATCAAATTTAACGACATTGACGGCAACGGCACTCAAGCTGCCGGAGAAGTTGGCGTTCCCGGAGTTACAGTTTTCCTCGACACAAACGGTGACGGCATCCTCGGCGCCGGCGAAACTTCCGCAACTACCGATGCTAACGGCGGCTTTACTTTCCCCAACCTGCCCTCCGGCACTTACAACGTTCGGGAAGTTGTACCGCCATTCAGCCAGCCAACTACTCCCAATCCGGTTTCAGTCACGCTGGCAGCAGGTGAAACGACTCCTGCTACAGTTAATTTCGGCAATAGCCTCCAGACGGGCACCATAACTGGTCTTAAATTCAACGACACCAACGGTAACGGCAGTCAAGATACCGGAGAAATTGGCATTCCTGGCGTCACGATTTTCCTTGACACTAACAACAACGGCACTTCAGACACCGGAGAAACCCAAGTTACTACCGGTACCGATGGCAGCTACAGCTTCCCCAACCTGCAAACAGGCACTTACAACGTCGGGGAAGTGGTGCCGACAGGTTTTACACCAACCACCCCTAACCCCCGAACCGTTCCCTTAGATCCAGGTCAAACTTCCACTGCCAATTTCGGCAACCAACAAGTCCCGCCAACACCAACACCAACGCCGACTCCGACTCCGACTCCGCCTCCGACTCCGACTCCGCCTCAGCCTCCGACTCCCGTCCAACAAAGCAGCATCAGCGGTCTTAAATTCAACGACGGCAACGGCAACGGTACTCGGGATGCGGAGGAAACTGGTCTTTCGGGATGGCAAATTTTCCTCGATGCGAACGGGAACAACTCTTTAGATTCGGGCGAAACTATTGTTACCACTGACAATTCTGGTAATTACAGTTTCAACAATCTCAATCCCGGCACCTACAATGTGCGAGAGGTGCGGCAGACTGAATGGACGCAAACTACTGCTAATCCGGCGGCGGTTAATCTGGGCAGTGGCGAAAATCGTAGTGGAATTAATTTCGGCAATTTCCAAAATATTAGCATTAGCGGCAGCAAGTTTAATGACCTCAATAACAATGGGGTTTTGGATGCTCAAGAACCGCTCTTGCCGAACTGGCAAATCTTCCTTGACGCTAACAGCAATAACTCTTTAGATGCTGGAGAAGTTAACACTTCAACTGATAGTTTGGGCGGCTACATTTTAGCTAATTTAGGACCAGGAACTTATCGAGTTCGGGAAGTAAATCAACCTGGTTGGACGCCAACTACTGCCAATCCTGCTGATATTATTGCTGTCAGCGGCACTAATGTTAGCAATATTAACTTTGGCAATTCTTTCTCCCAAGTCCAACCAACACCAACACCAACACCACTACCACCGCAAGAAGGACAAGATGTTGACTGCATTTGTGAACAAATTGTTTTACCAAGTATTGGCAGTGTTCGGGGTCCGAGTTCTGTCACTAATACCCGCAACGGTACTAATGGCAACGACACTATTCTCGCCACTAATAACGGTGACGAAATAAATGGTTTTGACGGCGATGATTTGTTGGCCGGGTTCCGAGGCAATGATAATATTTACGGGGGACTTAACAGTGCTTTCCCGGTTGGCCCCGATATAGACACGGACTTGGTGTTTGGCAATGAGGGTAATGATTACCTCAATGGAGTGGCTGGAGAGGATTTAATCTTTGCGGGCAAGAACGACGATGTTGTTTACGGCGGCAAAGATGACGACATTATTTTCGGCGACCAAGAAAGCGATACTTTAATTGGCGACCAGGGTAACGATACTATCTACGGGGGAACTATTAACCCCTTCGACCCTGATTTGACTGGCAACGATTTGGTGTTCGGTTTGGCGGGCGATGACTTCCTCAGCGGGGAGAAAAATCAAGATACGATCGCAGGCGGTGAGGGTAATGATACAGTACGTGCCGGCAAGGGCGATGACTTAGTTGTCGGCCAATTGGGCAGCAACCTGCTGTTTGGCGATGAAGGCAGTGATACTATCTGTGGTGGCGAGGGGGGAGATACAGTGTACGGGGATATTGGTAGCCCTCTTCCGATTGGTTCTACTGGCGGAAAAGACCAAATATGTGGCGGTTTGGGCAACGATTTGCTGTTTGGCAATGAAGGTCAGGATACTGTCAATGGGGAGGTCGGGAACGATACTCTTTACGGCGGTAAGGATGAGGACAGTTTGCTTGGCAGTGCTGGGGACGACTTCTTGTTTGGAGATCAAGGGAATGATACTCTGATTGGAGGCACCGGAAACGATCGATTTATGTTGGGTATTGACCTAGGCAGCGAGACTATTTTAGACTTTCAATACGGCCTCGATTCGCTCGGCTTAATTGGTGGTCTGGATTTCTCCCAACTAAGCATTGTGACCGAGAATAGTTCTACCCTCATCCGAGTTACTGGTTCCGGGCAACTTTTGGCAACTCTCAGCAATGTGCCTGCAAGCGTGATTACTGCCACAGATTTTGCTCTCCTCTAGTGCGATCGAGCTAATTAATTAGGTGAGAATATTGTAGGGACGATGGATTAAGAGACTGTTGGCAAATAAAAAAGGGTGAAACCAAACATCTTACTGCAAATTCCACGTTGTTTGTGAAGTACACCCCTGATCCATGAATCCCCGTAGGGACAAGGCATTGCCTTGTCCCTACTACTTTATGAACCTGGAATACGCGGTATAATCATGGCAAATAAACTCTGATAAGCCAGAAGTAATAAATATCGTTTCCTGTTGCACGGCGCCGTGTTCAACCTGTGGGTAATATTAATTCCGATGCTACCGCAGTTGATATGACTCGGTGCCGAAAAACGAAATGGTTGAGTGTTAACTGTTGACTCGATTTTATTATGCCAATACAATCGAGAACGATATCACATCAAACTTGGCATCGTATAGGTCGTCGGTTCAAATCCCGCCACTTCGAGCAACAAAACCCGCCTAATTAAGCGGGTTTTGTAGTTTTCCTAAATATTTTCACTCTTTGGCAATGATTAAACAATCACTCTCAACTTTAGACAGCATATCTGGGAAAGCTGATGTGTAATTGCCATCTTTGTCTACAATTCTGCGAAGTATATATCCGTTGTCAGGAGGTCTGCCGAAAAACGAGTTTGTGCGATGCCAGATATCTCCGTTCGGAGTATTCGGATCTCGATCGATCAAAAAATCTACCAGCCACTGCGGTACAGATAATCCAAACAGTATCGGCGTAATGTGTCCGTGCTGCAAAGTTGCATCCGAGAATCGGAACAAGTAGCTAAAGCGAGAAAATTTGACTAAATAAATTAACATCCGTCCCGCCATTGATGAATGAAATGTCCAGATAACAGGGTCAAAAACGCGCAGCAATAACGTCCGTTCGGCAGCATTCCAGTCTGAACCGTACATCGTCAGACAATCGTCTGGTAAAACATTCCCGTCCATAAAAAAGATACCTTGCAGGACTTCAGGTAACTCCGCTGGATGTTCTACTTTCATCCAATTTGCGATGTCTTTTAGTTGCTTTTGTTCGATTAACATGGTATTATTTATCCTCAAAATAGTTGTGTTTTGGTTTCCTATTAGATACCCCCTTGATTTCTTAGTCGATCGATAGATAGTTTGTGTGGTGTGCGGTTTCAACTCACATCTTGCATCATTGCCAATAAGTTATTCAAGGGCGGGCGGGACACCCCACAATAAACTTGATGTCTTGTGGGGTGGGCCGTCGGGCCTGTTAAGCGAGAATGGTGCAATATCTCTGTTTCAACCGCTATCTGATGCGAGCTTTTGGATTGATTACCGCTGCAAGTTAGGCTCAGAGGCTCGGCGCACTTTGCCTACCGTACTCACGACATCCACCAGCATCTTGAGTGCGATGTCTTTACCTGGGCAAATTCGTCCCGCGCTGCGATCGCCGACGGAATGAAATCCCATATGAAAAGGGCAGAGATTCTCCCGCTTAGGGTTGAATTCGTACACCGTAGAGCCCCAGAAACTCTCGTCTAGCAGCCCCAGGCTGAGCGGTATCAATACCTTGGTTCCGGCCGGGAAGGTGCGCTCTTTACCCGCTACCGTTGCGGTGAAAGGCTCTGTCGCGACTCGGTGCGTGGCGCTGACCGGGGCCCAGAGGCGGGCGCATTCCAGGAGGAAGAGCTCGATCGACTGGCGATCGTCCAAATCGAGCTGATCCCAAAAATCAGTCGGGTTAATTTGGGCCGTCTGCTGTCCTTTATAGGCGGGGAGAGGGCGGTACCCCATTGCCGTGTAGCCTAGGTGCAGGGGGCCTTGCAGTCCCGCTATCCCCATAATTGATGTCATCAGCTTTGCCAATTCCCGCTTAGTCATGCCATTGTTTTCCGAGCTCTCCTCGAAGTCGGCTAAAGCTGGGGAATTTTCATAGATAGTCGCTGCACGCTCGATTAGAGTGGACAAATCCCCGTGTCCAAAAAGGTTCAGGCTTTGCAGCAGGTTGCCGATGACGGCGAAGTAGTGCAGCGGGCTTTGGCGGGTGTAATGCAATTCGGTGAGAAGTTCGATCGACTCTGAATCGTCTGGATTAATCCCAAAGATGACGTAGTGCAGGTATCGGACTAAAAATCCCATCCAACCCCGCTTGACATCGGTAAAAAACGCTCCCCCCGCACCGTGTGGCATTTGGGCATAATCGGCGGCTAGCCGATCGAGCAACCGCCTGCTGATTTCGTCTCCCTGGCGATCCGCTGTCGCACTGTTGAACAGATACTTCTGCATACAGCTTCGGAATGCCGCGTGGTTGCTGCTACCATCAGTTTCGCGATCGGACAAAGACAGTAGAAAAAGGTTCCTACCCCCGACATCTTGGTTGGGGGCGCTATCGGGATCTAATACAGAAGTACCAAGCCGCCATCCGCGCGCCTGGGGCGATGTGAGTGCTTTTTCCAGCGTGTCAAACTCTCCCATCACGACTTGCCCCGCGCAGCAAAAGTTTGCTCCGAAAGCCAGCCGTTTTATCTGCAAATAGGTGGGTTCGTTGGCAATCAAACCCTCAATCAGGGCGATCGGCGGTAGCATCGTTTTGCTGAGACTTTCGTCCGGGTTTTGCAAAGCCCAAACCTGAAACTCGTTCAGTGCCGGGTTCATCAGCGATGAGAAAATAGTATCTAAATTTAGGTTCATCATAATTCCTCCGAGAATCCTTCGCCATAACGCGCTTCGCATTTAGCAGCAAGAGGGTATTGAGCGGCCATTGAGCGGGTATTGAATCCCACTTAATTGCCAAAATCAGTAAGTATAACTATAGCCATCTTTATTTGTGAACACAGTGGCAATATAGATATAGTTTTACTGAATATGTCTGCGCTCCAGTCTAGCCTTTTCCCGGAGATTGAGTGGAATTTTTAACGATTGCTGGTAAGTAGATCTATAGCCTTTCTCAGAAAGATGAGGTATCATGTTACTGACACTCACTCGTGAGGGTCAAACAGAGAAGATCAGCTCAAATGAACTATAATTAGATGGTTCAGTAAAGCCACGCGAAAGCCATACCACACATAATAGCATTTTTTTGACAGCACGCGATGGTTGATTAACAACACGTTTACTTGTACCCAACTTCATACATTGTTAAAAATGAAAGCTTATTCGATTGATTTTAGGCAAAAAATCCTTGATACTTATCATGCTGAACCCATTTCACAAAAAGCAATAGCTAAGCGTTTTTCTGTAGCCCTGAGTTTTGTACAAAAATTGCTTAAACAATATCGTGAAACAAAAAACATTACTCCGAGAACTGACCGATGTGGAGTCAAAGGCAAACTCAATGCGGAGCAACTACTCATCTTGGCCCAATTGATTGAAGAAAATAATGATGCAACTCTTGAAGAACTCCGTTATTTACTTTATGGAAAACTCGGATTTTCCGTTAGTAGAGCTACCATAGGAAGAATGATAAAACTCTTAAACATTACTGTAAAAAAAACTCTATTCCCTTCAGGCAAAGGCACCGACCGAGTTCAAATCCTGCGATGTGAGTTCTGGAAAACAATTAAAAAAATTAGTTTGAAAGACTTAATATTCCTTGACGAATCGGGAGTTAATTTGGCAATGGTGAGGTTATATGCTAGGTCTTTAAAAGGTGACAGAGCCAAGGGGTCCAAACCAACTAAACGTGGCAAAAATGTCTCAATAATTGGAGCAATGTCAGTCAATAAAATTTTGACATCGGTTAATCTAATAGGCGGAACTGATGCAATTACATTTGAAGCTTTTATTATCAGAAAACTCGTACCACAACTCTGGAAAGGTGCTTGTGTGGTGATGGATAATTGTCCTATTCACCTGGGAGAAGAAGTCAAAAAAGCTATTGAAAACAAAGGCGCAAAATTAATATACTTATCACCTTATTCACCAGATTTTTCACCAATTGAGAATCTGTGGTCAAAACTTAAAATCATTCTCCGTTCTATCAAGACTACTAATTATCAAGAGTTAGGAAAAGCCATCGAGTTTGCGTTCGGACAAGTTACATCGTCAAATATTTTTAACTGGTTTACACACTGCTGTTATTGTACCTCATCTTTCTGATAAAGGCTATA
>NZ_JAUBQR010000292.1:0-6576 GCF_036701385.1 Microcoleus sp. Pol12B4
AAAACTCGCAGCAGTTTAACAATGATCGGCATGATTGTCGGCAACGCCTCAGTAATTGCGATGATTGGAGTGGGACAAGGAGCTCAAAAATTTGTAGCAGGACAAGTTCAATCCCTCGGTACAAATGTATTGATAGTTAGACCCGGAGTTCCCAACGCTAGGCGAAGTTCTATCGCAAGTGCGCCTCAAACACTGATAGTAGAAGATGCTAAGGCGATCGCAACTCAAGTCCCCTCCGTTCAAGGCGTGTCAGCAGAACTTAACAGTTCAGAGATTGTTCGCTACAGCAACAAAAACGTTTCTGCTCTAATTTTTGGCACGATTCCAGAATTTATAGAAGTCAGAAGCTTTGAAATGGCAAAAGGGCGCTTTTTGACCGAAGTAGATGTTAAGCAAAGTAACCAAGTTGTGGTTCTAGGTTCCGAATTAGCGGAAAAACTTTTTGGTAATATAAATCCCTTGGGCGAACAAGTGCGTATCCAAAATGTCAGCCTCAAAGTAATAGGAGTATTGGCACCCAAAGGCACATCTTTTGGTACGAATTACGATAACTCGGCCGCAGTGCCGATCGCCACAATGGCAAACCGCATTGTCGGGCGGAAATCTCCCTACGGTTTAGCTGTCACGTCGGTATTTATTTCTATTAAAGATGAGTTGCAAATGGACGCGGCTCAATTTCAGGTAGAAAACTTGCTGAGACTGCGGCACAAAGTTAATACCGAAGACGACTTTACAGTCAGAAATCAAAAAGATTTAATGGCAACAATGGGTGCGATTTCTGGGGCTCTGACACTGATGTTAACTGCTGTTGCCAGCATTTCCCTATTAGTCGGTGGCATTGGGATTATGAACATTATGCTAGTTTCCGTCAGCGAACGCACTCAGGAAATTGGACTCAGAAAGGCGATCGGCGCATCCCAACAAGATATCTTGTTTCAATTTATTGTCGAAGCTGTAATTTTATCAGCCGCCGGAGGGATAGTCGGTACTTGCGTAGGTGTCGGCGGTATTTTGCTGGTAGGTAATTTCACGCCCTTGCAAGCTGGAATATCACCCGTGGCGATCGCCCTTGCTGTTAGTGTATCCGGTGCAGTGGGCCTCTTCTTCGGCGTTGTCCCTGCCCGCCAAGCGGCCAAACTAGACCCGATCGCAGCTTTGAGAAGTGCTCAATAAATATATACTTACTCAGTTACACAATCCGCGCCTTTTATGATGGTAAAAATTACCTTGATCTAAATATTAAAAAAAGTGTTTTTTTATAAAGAATTAACAACATTGCAGTATCGAATGCAGTTTTGATCTCTGTATTTTTACGCAGGTTCAAAGTGCAAAACTTCATAAAAAACCCGTTAAATATTAAATAAAGCTTGGTTGTGGCGTTTACTTATCAACCAGAAAGTTTAATACTATTAAATCAGGGGTAAACACACCGAAGCATCTACATACGGTACGAACCTGTACGCTTTAATCAAAATATCCAATAAATAAACATGGCATCCCTCCCCCCAACTCCTAAATTTGACTTTCTCGAAGGAACCACCCAACCAGACAGATTTAACGGATTGGATGGTAACGACATAATTTATGCCAACAGCGGAGACGACTATCTAGAAGGCGATGCAGGCAAAGACAAAATCTGCGGCGACCAAGGCAACGATACGATTGTTGGCGGTGCGGACAATGACATCCTCTGGGGAGGCAAAGGCAGCGACCTAATTGCTGGCGATTCCGGCAACGATATCATCTACGCGGGCGCAGGTAGCGATACCGTGAGCGGCGGCGCAGGCGATGATATATTTGCCATTACTAAAGGCCTCGGCGGGCTAACTGTAGCCGCAGCCGACTACATCGCCGACTTCGGCAACGGTAATGACAAAATTCGATTGCTAGACGGCCTCATATTTGAAGATTTAAACATCCAGCAAGGCACCGGAGTCAACAGCAACAGCACCGTAATTCAAGACAAACTCACGGGCGAATATTTAGCAGTCTTGCCAGGAGTCAACAGCAACACAATCAATCGCGACCAATTCACAAATCAGCTATCGGGCAACCCTGTCACCGAGTGGAACGGAGTCCTGCTGAACGCAGTGCGGACAGCCAGCACCGCGCCTCCCCTCGCTTCTCGCAACATGGCAATGGTTCACGTAGCCATTTACGATGCTGTTAACTCGATCGGCAAAAAATACAGCCCTTACCTCGTGGAAATAGACCCACCCGCAGGTACATCAGCAGAAGCAGCCTCCGCCGCAGCCGCCCACCGCGTCTTAGTCAACCTCTACCCAGCGCAAGCAGCCACATTTGACCAAGCATACGCATCGTCTCTAGCTAAAATTACCGACGGTAAAGCAAAACAAGACGGGATTGCCCTCGGACAGCAAGTTGCCTCCCAAATTATCAATTCGCGAAGTACAGACGGCATCACGAAAGTAGTGCAGTATACCCCTTCAACCGACCCCGGCATTTGGGTGCCGACTCCCCCCGCTTTTGCAGCAGCGTTAGCGCCACAGTGGGTCGAAGTTACTCCCTTTGCGATGACTAGCGGTTCTCAGTTCCGCCCGTCGGGCCCGCCCACCCTTGACAGCGCCAAGTACGCAGAGGATGTTAACTATATCAAAGAAATCGGCAAAAGTGACAGCCTCACGCGCACCCCAGACCAAACAGTCATCGCCAAATTCTGGGCTAATGGCGCTGGGACGTTTACGCCTCCGGGTCACTGGAACCAAATCGCCGAAGAAACAGCGACTCTCACTGGTCAATCCTTAGAAGATAGCGCCCGCTTGTTCGCCCTGCTGAATATTGCTCTGGCCGATGCAGCTATTAGCTGCTGGGATGCCAAGTATGAGTACAACTTCTGGCGCCCCGTGACAGCTATCCGCCAAGCTGACACAGACAACAATCCCGAAACGACAGCCGACCCCCTGTGGACTCCGCTGCTAACTACTCCGCCGTTCCCTGAGTACACGTCGGGTCACAGTACCTTTAGCGGTGCGGCAGATACTGTTATGAGTTCTGTATTTGGTTCGGATTATGGCTTTGGAGATCGGGGAGACAGGACTGTTAACACTTTGCGAACCTTTGAAAACTTCAGCGAAGCGGCCGATGAATCGGGCATGAGTCGCCTTTACGGAGGCATTCATTTCATGAGTGCTAACGTAAATGGTTTAAGTGTGGGTAGAAATGTAGGGAACTATGTTGTCGAGAATTTCTTAGTCTAAGAAACTAGAACTCGGAGATACAGCAGATTCCACATTTATGAAGCCGTAGGGACACGGCACTGCCGTGTCCTTACCTACAAACAAGTTTTTACATTTTTCTTTCCGTTTATTCGAGCAGTTCTACAGTGCCGAGATACCCATCTACTCGGACTTTTTGACCGTCTCGCAATCGAGTTGTAGCTTCAGAAATATTCATAACTGCGGGAATTTTGTACTCGCGAGCGATTATTGCTCCGTGAGATAGTTGGCCGCCAACTTCGGCGATAATTGCTGTTGCTCCTAATAGCAGCGGTGCCCAACCTGCATCGGTGTAAGGAACTACGGCGATCGCATTTTCTCCTAAATCTGTGCTGGCGGTGCGGCAAATCTTGACAAAGCCTTCGACACGGCCGATACTCGCAGGAATTCCATGGATGATATTAGTTGCGGATTGGCTAAGTTCGATCGCCCTTGTCTGAGAATTAGGCAGCAAATTCCCGTAGACCACGGGGGGAATCGGACGATCGCGATCGGCTGTTAGCCGATCGCGCCTTTCCCTAATCGTATCCTTAAACGAAACACTCACACCGCTGCGAATCCACTGCTGAATTTCCCCAAATTCCAGATAAAAAATATCCCCGCTTTCCTGAAACACCTGCATTGCAAATCCGCAAGCTTCAATCTCCAAAAAAGTCCAGCGTAGATGAGCCAACAACCGCGCGTAAATTTCGCTAATTTCGTTTTTGACGATCGCTCTTTCTTGACATTTATCTAGTCGCCAGTTCTGCCCAAAAGTCAATCCTAATTTCCGCTTTTCGACTAAATTAGTTTCTGGTTTTTGAGCCATACTTATTAGCACTTTTTGGTAAACTTCCGGTTGTTCTCGCCAAGTAGGAATAGCGATATCCGTTCCCACCTCGCTCAAATATCCGTAAGTATCAAGCCACTTTTTAAATTCTGCTTGTAAAGCCAGACTTTCGCCAAATATATGTGTTAAATCTGCTACTGAAACAGTTTCTTCAGACTGCGAAACAGCAGCTTGGCGCAATTTCTGAGCCAACTGCTGTAAAGCTCGCACAGAGGCAATTTCAGGAGCGCTGTCATTAGCTAGCCAGTCATCATTAACGCGAAAAATAGCCTTGCGAATAGCCAGCCCGATCGGCCCTAATATATTGTAGTAAGTAATCGGTTTTAGCCACTCCTGAATTTGCTCCGCTTTCTCCAACAATTCCGACAAATATTGATAAGTGGGAATTGGGCGTTGGGCATTGGGCATTAATATTGCTTCGCTCG
This sequence comes from Microcoleus sp. Pol12B4, assembly GCF_036701385.1. Taxonomy (NCBI): domain Bacteria; kingdom Bacillati; phylum Cyanobacteriota; class Cyanophyceae; order Oscillatoriales; family Microcoleaceae; genus Microcoleus; species Microcoleus sp. Pol12B4. The sequence continues at coordinate 4,491 of NZ_JAUBQR010000292.1, forward strand.
ATCCTCTTCCTTCTTCCTTCTCCAGGATTTGCAGTGCCCGGATAAAAATAGAAGTACGATCGCCTTTAAATTCTGCATTCAGCGCCCTCTCCCGCTGCACCAGACGCCACAAACCAGGCAAAGAAGGCAAAATCTTCCCCAAAGGCGGCTTGCCCATTTTTTGCCCTCTCAGCAAAAATTCTAAGCCCTGCTCCGGCAATCCCATCATCCGAAAGATTTCGCCCAACAAAGTCGCATTAAAATAGGCGTGAGAACCCAGCAAAGTTGCCGTTTCATTAAAGTTTAAGCCGATGGCGCGATCGGCCAAAACCACCTGAAAAATCTCTCCCCAAACCCCGCAAGTCAGCGGCCGGTTAATCGACCAAGTTAGCGGGCGAATTGCACCGGGAATCACTTCTGCTGCAATAGTGCGCGTCCAAAAAGGCTGCAAAGTAGTAATTGGCCGGCTTTGCAATATCCAAACTTTTTCCCCGTCCCAACTCCACTCAATATCCTGCGGGATTCCGTGAAAAAATGCTTCTATCGCTTGAGCTTGTTTCACCAATTCTGCTAAAATCCATTGAGCAATAATTGAATTACTTTTAAGTTCAGTTAATTTTTTTTCTAATGATTCAGGTGTACTAAAATCAATTTCTAAATGGACCGGAGTACATTGTCCGCCCACAACAGCTTCGGCTCCTCCCGGTAAAGCTTCTATAATTACCTGAGAGCCGCCATCTAAAGGATTGCGACTGAACATCACTCCCGCAAACTGGCTGTCAATATAAGGCTGAATTAATACAGCTATTTGGGTGTCGGGCAATTGTCGCTGGCGACGGTAAGCCACAGCTTCAGAAGTCCAATAAGACTGGCGACACCGATTAATTGCATCGAGCAATTCTGCTTCAGTGAAAACAGGGCCAATAGTTTGATATTGTCCCGCGGCCGAACTCGTATCTCCATCTTCTCCCACAGCAGAAGAACGCACAATCATTCGATTTTGGATTTGGGATTTTAGATTTTGAATGAAAGCATTGGGAATGGACAACTCATCACTACTTCCTCGATGCCCCATCCCCGATGCCCGATGCCCGATGCCCTCTTCTTGTGATAATATCCAACCAGCAGGTACATTAAACCCAGCCCGTTTCAGTTGAGACAATTTAACAGCTTTATCGCCGCAGATTGCAGCATTTAACGAGTCATCAAGAGAAAACAATTGATCTGATTTAGATAAAGCCATATCATCACCCTGACTGAAATTAATTGCTGCTAACAAAACAGCTAATCCTGCTGCTGCTAAAAATTCGGGTATTGATTGTCGCCACACCCAAACCCAAATTGGCGTGCACAGACACCCGCAACGGGAAGCAAAGAGTCTCGCCCGATCGCCCTCACCCCACCACCGCTGTGCCAAACCCCACACCAGCAGCCCCCAAATGCCCGATGAAACAGCCACTGGCGGCGAAAATACCAAAATACCCCAAACCGCGTTCGTCACGCCTCCACCTCCGGCGATCGCATATCTGCCCGCAACTAGAGGAATTAACAGGGCGATCGCGATCGCAGGTGCATCCGGGAAGCAAAATCTCCCTGCCAAAACCGGTACAATACCCCTGGAAATTTCCGCCAACACCGCAGCAATTCCCGCTAATTTCCCCCCGTGAATGAAAGCTGCCGACACGCCAACATTCCCCGTACCCATTGCCCTCAAATCTCGGCGGGTAAAGACTCGCACCGCCCATTCCGTTAGCGGTAAAGCACCCAGGCTGAAACTAGCAGCCAACAGCAATGCTATTGTCCCCAACGGCATAAAATTAGCTCTCATATTTTCAACCTCTAACCATTATGACGGCAATTCTGTCAGTTTTTCTGTCTTCAGATATATCAACAAAACAGCATTAGCACTTAAGATAATGTAAAAGTAGAGTAGATAAGGATTTGGCCTAATGATAGATATCAGCTTGACCACTCCCATGGCAGTTCTTGTTGCACCCATCAAGCGAGTAATGATCGATCTGCTGATGCAGCAGCCAGTGCCGGAATCAAGTGTCAGCTTGACCGCTCCAATAGCAGTTCTTGGTGTTGGCTTTGTTGCCGCAGTTAC
>NZ_JAUBQR010000293.1:0-6546 GCF_036701385.1 Microcoleus sp. Pol12B4
GAAGAAAAAAGCTGAATGTGTTCGGAGATTCGCTCAACAGTTTCGGATCGGCTGACATCGGCAACGATTAAAACACCACTAGCCCCCTGCAAGTAAGTCGGTGCTATTCCTTTGAATTTTGTATGCCCTTCTAAATCCCAAATCAGCAACTTTGCAGTCACGTTTTCCCGCTGTTTTACCCCTTCTAATTCTACGATTTTGCTGGAAATTTTTACTCCTACAGTGGAGAGGTACTGGTCGCTGAATTGCCGATCGACAAAACGGCGGATTAGGCTGGTTTTGCCCACGCCAAAATCGCCGATCATACACATTTTTTTAGATATAGTAACTGACATAATTATTTACTGTTTACGGTCTTAGTTATTGGTTCAAATAGCACGCACCTGCTTAAAATTCGCGGTTGATTGGGTTCCACGTCGGCAGGAGGATGGGGGATGCCAAGCGTTTGGAGGCGCTTCGGATCAGCACCTTGCCGCACTAAAGCATCTCGCACTGCTGCGGCACGCCTGAGCGACAACTGTTGATTTGTAGCAAGTTCTCCACTTTGATCGCTGTGCCCAATTATCTTAATCTGTTTTTGAGGATATTGATCCATGATTTTTTTGACACTGGCGATGATTTCTTCATCTGTTGAGTCTAATTTGGTCGTTCCTTGCTCGAAGTAGATGCGGGTTGTAATCTTTAGCGGCTCTAATTTAATCGTACTGATGACCGACTGAACACCGGGAATTTGCTTCAGGGACTGAGCTATGTTCTGTGCCTCTGTACCGTCTCTAACTCGGCCTTCTACTGTAAGTTTACGATCGCCATACCGACTAGAAATAGAAACGCCCTCTCTCTGGTTCAAAACGGCGGTAATCCGCTGCACCTCTGCTGCCGTCAAAACTGGATCTGGGGGGACATCGACAGCTATAATTCTATTATCTAATTGCAATTTCGGTGCAGTTGATGCGGCTATTTTTGCAGCTTGTGCCCGCAATTCTTGATTTGGCAACTTTCCGGTTAGCTTTAAAGTTTTGCCATCAACTGCAACATCTAAGCGGTAAACTGCTAATTCGGGAGTGGATGCTAAAGCTGCGATGGCATTTGCTTCGAGGCGGCGCTCAACACTGCTGCGGTACTGATAAATTCCCCAAGGTACTAAGATTAAGCTCAAGGCGGCTAAACTGATAGCGGCTAGGGCGATCGGGGGTTTTGTTGATTTTTCCGTTTGTAGCGGGTCGAATAAAGTTTTTATAGACGGGTGCAGTGACTCCGGTATAGTACCGGGGTCGCCGTTAAAATCGTGAATGACTTGACCATAATTAAGGATGAGATGACTAACGGTTTGTCGTATTTTTTGGATGAAAAAGTTTGGCGGTTCTCCTTTAATCACGACGGCCATGTAGCAATATCCAGCTACTTCTAGCAGAATTTTTGAGTCGCCGTATTCAATTTGATTTAGTTCGGAAGATTCTCCCGGCTGCACGATACACTCGTTAACAAAGCTGCGAATAGCTGTGAGCATTCCTGCTACCATTTCTGATTCTAACTGGTAGCTTTCTGAGTTTTGAACTTCGGAAATTATTAAGCCTGATGCTTTGTGAATTAAGAATGCTGCTTGAACGGTGAAGGGTACTGATTCTTGGAGGATTAATTCAGCTTCGGAGACTCCTTGTACTTTGGAGCGAATTTTTCTTTTGAATCCTTCGACGCTGATGGCATTTGACACTTTTTCATTGATTGTCTTGATAGCTTCTGCCATGTATCGGGAAATTGTACTGCCAATTACGGGATAGAGCGCATCCACCATAGAGTCGCGTTCGAGTTTTATTTGGGCTGTAATCGCTTTACCCATTTCCGGTGCGATCGCCTGGGCGATCGACTCTTGGTCAAGGCGAATTTGCTCTTTAATTGCCAGACCAATTTCTGGGGCGATCGCCTTAGCGATATCCGCTGGCGAATTCACTATTTGTTGAGCAAGCGCCTCGGGAAGCAACTCAGCTATTGCCGCACTCATTGCCGACTTGTTTTCGACAGTTTTTGCCCTAATCACTTCGTCAATAATGGGGACGATCGCGTTGACAACTTCTTCTCTGGAATCGGCAATTTTTCGGCTAAGAATTTCTGCGATCCAAGGCAGCATCAACTCAATCAACTCTTGGGGTTCGTAGATTTGGTGCTCCAATTTTCCTAATTTATCGTCGATTGTTGCCATTAGGTGGCGCACCCCCGGCAAGTCGTTTTCTGCCAGCAGACTTTTCACTTGCTCGATATCAGAGATTTGAGAGCCGAACATCAGATTTTGCAGCCTTGCCATCGCGCTGTCGGCTTCATTTAAATCCTGTTTAATTTGACCTAATATTTCTGCTGGCTGCGATATCGGTGTGGGCTGTTCTACCAAGTTTGGCATCGATTGAAGCGAAGCAACCACCGGATCTAAATATGCAGTTTCTGGTGGCTCTGAGACTGTTGAAACTATGAAGTCATTGGGAATTTCCGAGGATTTTGACTCGGTTTCGGAACCGGAAACATCTTGTTGCCGATCGAACCCGTAGAATTTTTGAGTCTTGACTTCCTGTAGAGAATCTTTCATTGTCAAGTTAGACAATTTTTCGACAGGCTTTGATTCCTCCTCCAAATCCGGCTGGGCGATCGCGGAAACATCTATAGTTTTAGCTGAGGAATAGTCTTTTTCTAGTTCTGAAGTGTTGAGTTTGTGAGTAGCCCATAGCAAACTTTTGAACTCGTCTGCAACAGCCGGGGCATGGCCGGACTCCGGTTGGCGATCGCCAGTTTCGGGTACACTCGCTGCAACTTCCTCTGGCCCTTGCTCAGAAATACCTAACAAATCCATCAACCCGCCGAGGGCCCCAGCTTGATTATTTTCGTCGCTGCTGTCTTCTTCGGGCTCTGCATTTTGCTGGTTGGAACCAGCAAAAATTTTGAGATCTACTAACAGATTCAGCAAGGGTTCTAGCTGGGTTGCTGCATCGGCAGCAGAATCGTCAGGTTGAGAAACAAAACCCTCTAACTCATTTTCGTCAGCCGGATTTTCTTTCGGTAAAGCCATGCGTTATTATCCGTTATGGTGGCGCTCCGGCAACAGAAATTCGGTATTTAACTTATTATCCGCAACGCCTTTAAGTTCGGGTACAAATTCTGTGCCTTTGAGTCTCATGCCGAGTTCAAACAGAATTTCTGCCATGTCGTCTCTAGAAACTTTAACATCTCGGAGCATAGAAAAGCGACGATCGAGCTCTTCAAAAACTTGTGTTTTCAAAGTGCGGCTTTCTTCAGATAGTCGATCTCTGGTTTTGGAGAGTTCGTCGCGAAGCGAACTGGTTTGATTGTCGATCGCCTCGTCCAGGGCTTCCATGCTGCTGGAGAATTTGCGGTTAACGCGATCGACTTGCTGACGAATGTCTGCGCTTTCTTCTTGGGTGTTTGAGGTGAGCGATTTTACTTTCTTTTCTAACGAATCTACTGCCGCCTTCATTTCTCCTGAAAGAACTGTTTTTACTTGTTCGATGCGAGTTTGCATATCTTGCTGCATCATGGACAAGTCGGAATCTATTTTATCGAAGCGATTGTCGTATTCTCTAAGCTGCGCTCCAAAAATTATATCCCGGATCTGGTCAATATTTCCCAGCCGTTCGCGCATTTCTTCTTTAGTTATTTCTGCCATACTTGTACCTGGAATCTCCGAAAATTGTGAGTTTAAGAACTGTGCTAGTGATTTACTACCGTTGTTGGTGGCACTAGCTTTTTTGAGTGGGTGGGCTTTTATTGTTTGAACTCTCACCCCTGCGTCGGGGATGGGATTATTTAGAGTCAAGACTCTAAATATCCTGAGATTCAAATTTTTGAGCCTGGTCTTGTCACCAAAAATGGCGATTTGCTATCCTTGGCTTGCAGCAAGCTCATAGAAGCGTAGATTTTACTGCTATACAGTACAGCGGGGTAGATTTTAATGTCTTGTACTGACATATTCAATCATATCGCATCTTGACATTGCCTCATACCACAGCGCTTGATCCCCGGCAAAAAGCAGGCGGGCGCGGGCGCACACGTCCAATTATACATAATATATAACTCAAAAGCTGCACCGATCGCTCGCCGATCGGCTCCGAGGGATGTTGCCTTTGACCTGAAAGCACTTATAAAGTCGAACTCTGCTCCTGTGATCCTGCGATCGCCCTATAACAATTCATAGGGCCCGATCGACAGCGACCAGACCCAATAATATGAGAACTTTGTTTTTTCTAACAAACGAGATGTGTTTCCGGTTGAGAACTTTTACTTACTAGGGTTTACAACTTGTGCAGCTTTACTTTTAATCCGCAACGACAACTAAGTCTGACTCGACTGCGGTTTGGCTTGACTGCTCGATCGGCAGTTCGCCACTATTCCAAGTTGTGTTCGGTTAATTTCTGCTGCGCCTGGGAATCTAGACCGGAGACACCATGTCTATATCCTAGAATTTTCTTTCTAAATATAGCGACCTCCTTTCTCTTTCTGTCCGGGTGTCTATTATTAAGTTAGCACGAGCTTTCGGAGGAGTAAAGCACTATTTGCAAAACTTGATAGGTCTTTACATTACTAAGTATAATGATATAAATATCCACATAGATGTAAGTTCTATTGCTGCTACATCTTTACATACTTAACTGTTTTTGTCATGTCTATTTCTCCTAAGTTTCTCAGTGGCAGCCAAATCCGCCAAACATTCCTCGACTTTTATGCTCAGCGGGGACATAAAATCTTGCCGAGTGCTTCTTTGGTGCCCGAAGATCCGACAGTGTTGCTGACGATCGCCGGAATGCTACAATTCAAGCCGATATTTCTCGGACAGCGCACCGCCGAATCACCGCGCGCCACGACTTCTCAAAAGTGTATCCGCACCAACGACATCGAAAACGTCGGCCGCACCGCCCGCCACCACACGTTTTTTGAGATGTTGGGCAACTTCAGTTTCGGGGATTATTTCAAGAAACAGGCGATCGCCTGGGCGTGGGAACTTTCCACGGAAGTTTTCGGTTTACCAGCGTCCAATTTGGTTGTTAGCGTTTTCCGAGAAGATGACGAAGCTTTTGCGATTTGGCGCGATGAAATTGGCATTCCGGGCGATCGGATTCAGCGCATGGGAGAAGATGACAATTTCTGGCAATCCGGCCCGACTGGCCCCTGCGGCCCGTGTTCCGAGATTTACTATGATTTTCACCCAGAAAGAGGCGACAATATTGACCTCGAAGATGATAGCAGGTTTATTGAATTCTACAACCTGGTTTTCATGCAGTACAATAAAGATGCAGAGGGCAATTTAACACCGCTGCAAAATCAAAATATTGATACTGGCATGGGACTGGAACGGATGGCGCAAATCCTCCAGAAAGTCCCCAATAATTACGAAACAGATTTGATTTTTCCGATTATTCAATCGGCGGCGGAAATTGCCGGGATTTATTACCACAATAGCGATGAAAAAGTCAAGGTTTCGCTGAAAGTAATTGGCGACCATATTCGGGCTGTGGTGCACATGATTGCGGACGAAATTCGCGCGTCGAATGTTGGTCGGGGTTACATTTTGCGTCGGTTGATTCGCCGGGTGGTGCGCCACGGGCGACTGATTGGAATTCAGGGCGAATTTACGGTGCGGGTGGCTGAAAGTGCGATCGCCCTTTCGGAAGCTGCTTATCCGAACGTGCGGCTGCGGGAAGCTCAAATTAAGGCGGAATTGGCAAGGGAAGAAGCGCAGTTTCTCAAGACTTTGGAACGCGGAGAGAAGCTGCTGGAGGAAATTGTCGATCGTACAAAACAGCAAACCAACCAACAAATCAGCGGTCAAGATGCTTTTACTCTTTACGATACCTACGGTTTCCCCTTAGAACTGACTCAAGAAATTGCTGAGGAACAGGGAATTTCTGTGGATTTGGACGGCTTTGAAGCGGCGATGAAGGAACAGCAAACTCGCGCTAAAGATGCTCGCCAAACAATCGATTTGACCGTGCAGGGTTCTTTGGATAAGTTGGCTGAAACTATCCAGGGAACTGAGTTTGTTGGTTATGCTGAATTGTCAAGTTTAGCTGAGGTGGAAGTTATCTTGGTTGACGGCAAATCTGTGGAGGAAGCAGCCGCCGGTACTGAGGTACAAGTTGTTTTGAACCAAACGCCGTTTTATGCTGAATCCGGCGGACAAATTGGGGATAAAGGTTATTTGAATGGCAGCCTTCAGGGAGAGAATGGAGAGGGTTTGTTGGTAAGAGTTGATGATGTGAAGAAGGAATCGGATTTCTTCGTGCATTTCGGCTTTGTGGAACGGGGAACGCTGAGAGTTGGCGATAGTATTACGGCTAAAATTGACAATAGCGGCCGCCGCCGAATTCAGGCTAACCATACAGCAACTCACTTATTACAATCAGCTTTGCGGAAAATTGTGGATGATTCGATTTCGCAAGCTGGTTCGCTGGTATCGTCTGAGAGATTGCGATTTGATTTCAATTCTCCGCGCGCTGTCACAGCAGAAGAGTTGCAGAAAATTGAGGATTTAGTTAATAGTTGGATTGC
>NZ_JAUBQR010000294.1:0-6536 GCF_036701385.1 Microcoleus sp. Pol12B4
CACTGATAGCGATCGGCTAATATTTCTTTTGACAAATCGCCGATGTTTTCTCCGCTCATGTTCTCTTGCCCTAGAACTGGTTAAACCTAGTGTAGTTGACAAAAGTGCAATAATCGGAAATGTTCGGGCTACGGCAAAAAAAAATTTCTGTCAAAGAGCAACTGCCTTTAACAGCCAGCGTTCTCGCACAATAAAGACGCCCCTGAGTTAAGCTTGAATTAATTTTGGATTTGCTTGTAAATTGACTGCACTACGTCGAGCAGGCTCAAGACTTGCTGCCATTCGGGAGCATCAGGATTGTAGCTTTTGGCGCGCTGAGTTTTCAAACTGTGGTGCAAGAGGGAAAGCAGCGCCTCTGGAGACTGTAAAGAATTGTCATCTTCATCTGCTGGGGTTTGGGCTGCATTTTCTTCGATATCTTCTTTAATTTTTTGTGCTCGATCAGCGAGGGCTAAAGATCTGCCTGCAAGGTTTTCCGGCATTTTGGGCTGTTCGGACAAAGACGCGCTGGTTAGTTCTACCAATAGTTGGCAGACTCGATCGACCCATTCGTGATCGTTTACTGAAAAGGAACCTGATTTGAACACTTGCCCGTCAGGTCTTTGCTGAATACTTTGTACCTTCTGGATCAGAGGGATAGCCTTAACAGTGATGTTTTCCGGGATTCTGGGGATATCTGACAGGGAGCTCCGAGCAATCTCCAGCAATAGTTGGTAAACCTGATCTACCCACTCAACATCTCCCGATTGCGAATTCCAATTATTCATAACTGACGCTAGTGGTTTTCTATATCTAAGACTAGAACATTGACTATCTGCGAAGGAAGCTCTTTTTAGGAGCCGCTAACGCTATTAAGACTTACGCGGGCGGGGTGAGAAACCCGGTTTTTGAGCGGATATTTCGTCGCCTTTCTCTAAGATTTTCCTCAGAAACCGGGTAACGCTGCTGCCACTCCTAACTATTTTTAAGCGCTTCAAATAATAGAAGTGCTAAGTTTGTTGCGGTAGGTAGTGCGAAGGAAACACTTAGGGCGAAACCCCGCCATCTCGCTTGCAAATTCAAATCCGGTTATATAACCATAATACCTGTTGGAGCTTATTTACGATTACTTCAATAGGATATTTAGGTTAATTGATGGTGAGATGGGAGGCACACCCCCGATCGCGATCGCCCCCACCCGGAACCCTGACACCAGCGCCAGTATTTGCTGTGGGCCACTGCTATTTTTCTGTGAGATTCCACACACCATCCCAGTTGAGTACATCTGAAAACCCATGCTGAAATAACATACAGCGATCGACGTGCAATTTAGCTGCCTTGTTTTTCGGGTCAACTTCCAGAACCGCGTTAAATTCGGTTTCAGCGTCTTTAAAGGCTTGCTTGGCTTTTGGTTCTAGGGCTTTCTTAAACTCGTTCAGCAGTTTTTTCACCCGATCGAGTCCCAGGTTTTCAAATTCCTCATCTAACATTTCTGCAACTGTCTCGCAGGCTCGACTTTTAATTTTCACCTGCAATACCTGCCTGATCTCGGCAGGTTTCAGCCGCTTGATTTGGGGATTTGATGGTTCTAAAATGTCTGCTTCCAACAGCTTTTTGACTTCGCCTTCTTGCAAGTATTTAATATCATCTGCTGATAGGGGCTTGATTTTTGCTTGCAGCAGCATTTTGGCTTCGTCTTCCGAGAGGTTTTTGATGCCTTCCAATTTCAGCAGTTGGATTTCTGGCTGCAACAGTACGATGAGTTTGTCTGCTTCGGACAGGTTTTTCGGGTCGTACTCTGACAGCTTTTTCAGTTGATATAACAGGTTCTTGAGTTCGTGTTCCAACTGTTGCTCTACATTGTAGGACAGTTTCTTAATCTCTGCCTCTGGCATTTCGGCGACATCCTTTAAGATGTTTTTTACCTCACTTTCTGAGAGTCTTTGGCTAACTGGAGTTTTGTAATGTTCGCGCCCCCTGGTGTAATGTTCTATCATTTGTTGCTGTGTTTCGGTTAGTGACTTGCCCACTGGTGAGTATCCCTCGCGGATGCCGACGAGTTCGTAAACGATTACCGGTTCGCTTTTGCCTTTGACAGTAATAAAGTCGAGTTCTCGCACGTACAGTCGATCGGCATAATCTCTGTAAGTATTGTCGCTGATGATCAAGTCGGTGCCGTACTGCTTGCTAGCGCCTTCTAAGCGAGAGGCGAGGTTTACGCCATCTCCGATCGAAGTCAATTCCATACGTTTGCTACTACCGATGTTGCCGCTGACAACTTCATCAGAATGCACGCCCATACCGATGCCGATCGGCAATTCCCCATGTGCCATACGCTCTCGATTAAACTCAGCCAGTTTTTCCCGCATTTTCACTGCCGTTTGCATGGCGCACCAAGCATGATCCTCTAGGGGCGCTGGAGAGCCAAAAACTGCCATCAGAGCGTCACCGATGTATTTGTCGAGAGTCCCTCCGTACTCGAATACGACATCTACCATCACTTCAAAATATTTGTTGAGCATCACTACCACTTCTTCGGCTTGCAATTTTTCCGTAAGTGTGGTATAGCTGCGAATGTCTGAGAACAGCACCGAAACGTTTTTGCGCTTACCGCCCAATCCAGTATCGCCTGAAGCTAGCAAAGCTTCGGCTACTTCTGGAGTCATGTAACGGTACATCAAGTTTTTGATTTGCTTGGCGCTGCTAATATCTTCCATGACGACTAACGCGCCGTTGACCTTGTTGGGGTCGGTAGCGTCAGTCATTGAATTAATCGAGAGATTGATACTCTGCCCTTCTCCTTCCAAGGATAGTAAAACTTGATCGGGGTAATACTGCTGGCGGTCCTTATCATCTTCGGGAGACAAAGACGCATCAAACCATTTGGCAAAATCGCCTTTTTCTAACTTAATTAACTCGCGCAAAGATTGACCTTCGGCTAATTCAGCCTCGCTAACACCCAGTAATTTTTTGGCACTAGGATTGGTCGCTACTATATTGCCTTTTTTATCTGTAGAAATCACGCCGTTAGTCAGGGCGTGCAGCATATCTTTTTGTCTTTGTTCTTGCTGTTTGACTTCAGCAAACAGTTTGGCGTTTTGTAGGGCGACTCCTGCTTGGATGTTAAACACCTTCATAAATTCCATGTCGTTGCGATTGAAACTCGCTTTCCACTGATCGGGGGCGTGCGGCCAATCTTCCCGGTTGTAGGGGGGGTATTCTCCTTGTTGTCGTTTTTTATTAACTAATTGAGTGACGCCAATCAATTTTTGGTCTGAGTTAAACACTGGCATACAAAGCATACTGCAAGTGCGGTAGCCAGTTTGTTTGTCTATTTTTTTTGCATTTTCGGCGCGGGGGTCGTCGTATACATCAAAGGGAATCAACAGCGGTTCGCCGGATTGGGCGACGATGCCTGCAAAACCTGCTGTTCTGGGCATACGAATTTCTTGAAGTTGACCTGTTGTAATCAGGATTTTCGTCCAGAGTTCGTCTTTATCTTCATCGATCAGCCACAGGGTGCTGCGATCGGCGTTCATCAGTTCTTGGGCCTGATCCATCACGCTTTTTAGGGTATCTTCTAAGTCTAGACTGCTCTTAGAAAGGGCTGTGACGGCATTGATCAGCGCTGTGGCGGCCCGTTGTTTTTGACTTGCTGCGTAGAATGATTTAGAAGACTCTAGAATTAGGCGAATCGACGGGGCAAATTCTCGAAAAACTTGTTCGTCTTCTTGAGTAAATCCTGCCTTGTCAATCTGTTCCTCTAAAATACCGTAATGTTCGTGGTTGGGCTTGAGTTTATTTATCAGTTGAACGACTGCTACTAACTCTCCTGTTTCTTCGTTGATCAGGGGCATCGCCAGCATTGTATAAGTGCGATACCCTGTTTCTTTGTCAGTTTTTTTTGCGTTAGTAGAGCGAGGGTCGTTATAAAAATCATAAGGAATGTTCACCACTTTTTTTTCCGTGGCTACTTCTCCCGCAATTCCCACATGGGCAGGAAAGCGGAGCTCTAGACTTTTGCCATTTTCGTCTTTAGCGACGATCGCCCATAGTTCATTCTTTTCTTCGTCTAATAAAAATATCGTGCTGCGAGCGGCATTCAGCAATTCCCCTGTTTTGAGGGTAATCGACTGCAACATTTCGTTAAGGATGGCATCGAATCCCTGGCGGTCAAGGATATTGTCGAGCATGCCCAGGGTTTGATTGACAACCTTAAGTTTCTCTTCTACTTCCTTAACTACTACTGTGAAACTTTGCTTATTTAGGGGTGCCAGAACACTGGCGAAGCTTGGTTGGCTTTTGGCAAGTTGACTACTGTTAGACGAATAGTGAGAAGGCTGTTCGTGATAAATTTTACCTACAACAGGGCCCTCTCTCTCGTTTTCCACTTCTGACACATTGGGAGATGCAGATTTCATAGACCTTTACAGAATCTTAAGCGTAAGGGTTTGTCTCTAAGCTAGGATAGCGGGCAAGTTCATTAGTTAGTCACTTGTCGCACAAAACTCAAGTATGTGTGAAAGTATTTCCCAGTTTACAGAACTCCGGCGACAGGGGAAGGTAAATTCAGTTTGCATGGCTTGCTGGTGAACTGTGGGTGCGACGATAACGCTGCTGTGGTATTGGTGCACTCTTTTTAGAGAATGCGAATCTTGTTTAAATGGTTTATTAACGGATTTTGACATTGTGCGTGCTTGGTTTAAGTAGGTTCTACCGATCTAAGATCCGATCGCCCGCAGAAGAATGCGTACTGGCGGGAAGACTGCTGAAAGAGGGGTGGCCTTGTGGGACTAGCCGCAATTGTGACACTACCAGTTGCTAGTGATGTGTGCCCTTCTCTACACAATTGTGGTTTTTAACTCGAATTTCTCTCTATTTTGCTGCTCTTAGCTTTCATCCCACTAAATTCACGGGGTTTTTAGCTTTTTTTTGTAAAATTTGCGGTTGATATTTTTAGTGTAACCTCCGACTCTGAAAAAACTCCGCCTTTTGGCCCCCCGATCGGCTTGAGGGTGTGATCAGGGTTGGGCCGACTGAGTTTGGCGCAATCCGGCGGCTTCGACAAGGAGGGATTCGGCGAAGGCGATTGCTTCTGTTGCTGAGCGGCCACTGGCGAGTTGGGCGAGTTCTTCCCGCCGCTGCTCACTGTTGAGGGCGGCAACTCTGACTACTGTACGTTCGACAGGTTCGGAGTTGGCTGCGGGTTCCTCGATACTTGGTTCTGCTTCGATCGTTTGTTTGTTGACGCGAAAATGAAAATCAGCCATCGCGGCGATCAGCGGCTGGTGGGTGACACATAGAACTTGGTGTTTGTCCGAGAGTTGGTAGAGTTTTTTGGCGATCGCCCCGGCGACTCTCCCGGAGACTCCGGCGTCGATTTCGTCAAAAATCAGCGTACCGGCACTTTCTATTTGGGAAAAACAGGCTTTGATGGCGAGTAGAAAGCGGCTCATTTCTCCCCCAGAGGCGATCGCGCCCAGGGGTTGCAAAGGTTCGCCCGGATTCGGGCTGAAACAAAAGGCGATTTGGTCGGCACCGGTAGCGGTTGGGGTACAAGGCGAGATCTCGACTTGAAATTGCACTTTTTCCATTGCTAATGGTTTAAGTTCTCCTACGAGGTGCGTTTCTAGTTTGAGGGCGGCTTCGCGTCGCAGGGTGGTGAGGTGGCTGCAAGCGTCTTTTAATTGCTCTAAAGCGTTCTGATATGCGAGTTCTAAGGCTTCCATTGACTCGCCTCCTTCTAAAAGTTCATTTAGTTCGTTTTGAATGCTTTGGTAGTAGGCGATCGCTTCTTTGAGCGGCCCGTATTTGCGACAAATTTGTTTGAGTTCGCGAATCCGATCTTCTACTTCTTCGAGTCTTTCGGGATCTGCTTCTAATTGTTCGCCGTAGCTGCTAATTTGCCGGCTGGCTTCTGTGGCTTGAGCTAAAGCATCGCTCACCATTTCTAGGATTGGTTGCAACTGCACATCGTAAACCGCCATGTCGCTTAAAATTACTTCGGCTTTGCTCAACAAGTCGGCGGCTGATGCGCTGTCGCCGTCGTTTTGGTAAAGGGCTTGGTGGACTTGGTAACTCTGCTGCTGCAATTCGACGACGTGGCCCAGCCGGATTGATTCGTGTTCTAGCTGTTCAAGTTCGTCGGCGTCTTCGATGTGGGCTTCACCGAGTTCTCGGACTTGGTATTCGAGCAAATCCAGTCTTTGCAGTCGCTGCTGTTCCGACTGACGCCTGCGTTTGAGGGCTGTTTTGGCGCTGTTGGCTCCCAGCCACGCGGAAGCGATGATCGATCGCGCTTCAGCGAGCTTTTTGCCACCGTATAAATCGAGCCATTCTCGCTGGAGGGTTTCTTGTCCGAGGTGGACGGTTTGGCCTTGGGCAGTAATTTCGACCAGTCGATCGCGCAGTTGATCCATTAACTGGCGGTTGACGAGAATTCCGTTCAAGCGGGATCTGGTGCGTAGAGCACCGCTCGATGCGTTAATTTCCCGGCTGCAAACGGCTAAATTTCCGTCTATGGGTTCGATTTCTTGCTCGCCCAGCCACAAAGCTGC
>NZ_JAUBQR010000437.1:0-1507 GCF_036701385.1 Microcoleus sp. Pol12B4
AGCTCGTTTTGCAAGTCTAAAAGCTGTTCCTGCTTTTTTAATTTTTCGATCGCCAGCGCGTTGTTAATCGCGATCGCAGCTTGTTTTCCCATCACCCCCAGCAGTTGCTGAGTATGCGCGTCAATCGCTTTGCTGTCTTTCCCGTTGCCGATCGCTAACACACCCAAACGCCCGCTTTGCTCCGACTCGATCGCCGCTGCACAAGCCGCCGTCGGCAGCAAGCCTTTGCGGCATTCCGACCGCCACAGTACAGACTCTCCCGTCGCAAATGCTTTCCACAGCAGCTTGTTCTGCACGTGCGGGGTTTTGCCCTCACGAAAGTTGTCCGTGCCCCCGACAGCGCTGAGTTTGAGGCCGCTGCAATCGGACTCCAGAAAAGCAACTAGGCAAAATTCCGCTCCTGCGATCGCCTCCACAGTCGCGTCCGCGATGGCTTGCAACAATTCACCCCAATTACCCGCACGCTGGCTCAATATATTTGTAAACTGCTCTATCACCTGTAAATCCCGCCCAGCCTCTATTACTGTCGGAGCTTCGCACAATATTTCTGGTTTGAAGTTAGCTTCCGAGCACGCTTGATGGCGCCAAAACTCTGGTTCTGCTTGGGGCTCGGCTTGAGTTTGTTTGATCGGCTCCATATCTATGTAGGTTCCCACCCACTTCAAAACTTCCTGAGTGTCTAGATTAGCGGACCCTCCTCTTGCCAAGTTCCAGCGATAAGTACCCTCTCGCGTTTGCAGACGAAATAGAATTTCGTAACTTGGCGGTGAAAACTTAGAAGTGTGCGATCTCGCCAATAGACGAGGGCGGTCTTCTGGGTGAACCTGCGCCAGATAGCCGAAACCCAAAGCTGCTGCTGCTGGTACCCCGGTGTACTCCTCCCAGCGCTGACAGAAATAAGTCGCCCAGCCGTCGGCATTTGTTTTCCAAACTATGTGAGGAATTGCCGACCACAGGCGATCATCCTGAGTTTGGCAGTCGCCAACTTGCGGTTGGGAGGATGTTATTTCAGATACTTGGTGTAATATTTCCGAGTCGGAAAACTCCGACTCAAAAGACTTATTGCCGTGATACTGATTCATAAGAGGTTTTATCAATAAGCATTAGACTTGAGCCCTAACACCGGCTAAAGACTCGTGCTGCTAGCTTTATTGATTTTGACGGCCCAACTGCATCAAAATTTTTTATACTTCAAATCTATCTCGGTAGTGATATCTTTACCTCTATCAAGGGGCGGACAATGAGATAATTCAGTTAAACTGTTAAAACATTGAGAGCTTACCTGTCCCGATGAAGGCTCGTGCAGGCATCGCCGCAAAATAACTTAAAAATTAACTTGCATTCTTGGCGGCTGCATGAGTATGCTTACAAATGATGTGCAGCCTGTAAAACCCTAAATCAGGACACATTCTCAAATTTACTCAGTTTAGCTGAGTCAGTTGACGATATTTTAAAAGTTTAGCGGACTATTGGAAGAAAGATGAGTAAAATTCGCGTTGCTTTGATA
>NZ_JAUBQR010000295.1:0-6491 GCF_036701385.1 Microcoleus sp. Pol12B4
AGGAAAATCGATTATGTCACCTACAACCCAGATGAAATCTACTCAACCTATGGCCAAAAAGCCACAACTACAATTAGGTTCTGAAGGTAAAGCGGTATTGGAACTCGAACAACTGCTAACCAAGTTGCAACTTTATCGGCATCCTGCTAAAGGAATTTTTAACAAAGCAGTTGAATTTTCTGTGAAACTGTTTCAGTTTCGGGTTTTCTTGTCGCCGGACGGTATTGTCGGGCCGCTGACTTGGCAGGCGCTTTATACTGGTGCTCCAGTTAATATGCCGGTACTCAGATTGGGCAGTTCTGGGGAAGCAGCCGCTACTGTTCAGGAAGTTCTCAAAATTTCCCAGCATTATGGCGGTAAAATTGACGGCGACTTTGCTACTTTGACGGACAAAGCTGTTCGCGCATTTCAAAAAAGCTTTGGGATTGAGGCCGACGGGATTGTCAATCAAGAAACTTGGACGGCTTTGAGCCAAATTCCGCGCGGCTATGACCCTAATTGGTTCTTGACTTAGGGTGGCGCGGTAAATTGTTCGATCGTTTGTGGGGAAAATTGGGGGAATGTGCGATTATTCTGGTGCCCCACAAGCACCAGAATAATTGCTGTTTTTTTTTGATTATTTTTTCAGGGTTCGTGCTGCCTAATTCTGTTTTCTAACTTTGGTGGAAATTACCAATTATCAATTATTAATTACTAATTATCAATTATCAGAAAAGATCGATCGCCAAAAAACTGTTAATTTTCCTTACAATTTCGAGAACAGCGTGCAGTCTCGATGATACGATGCCGTAAAAATCCTTTGGATATATCTATGGCCGAACAACTTACTGGACAACCCCCAATCTTCGGCGGCAGCACAGGCGGCTTGCTGACCAAGGCGCTAGTTGAAGAGAAGTACGCTATCACTTGGACTAGCCCCAAGGAGCAGGTGTTTGAAATGCCTACGGGTGGCGCTGCGATTATGCGTCAAGGCGACAACTTGCTGCATCTGCCCCGGAAGGAGCAGTGCATCGCTTTGGGCGGCCAGCAACTGCGGGCTAAATTCAAAATCACCAACTACAAAATTTACCGCGTGTTTCCAGACGGTACTACTGAGTACCTGCATCCCAAGGATGGCGTGTTCCCTGAGAAGGTGAACGAAGGTCGTCCCTACAACGGTAAGATTGACCGCAATATTGGCAGCAATCCTAATCCGGCTAAGCTGAAGTTCAGCGGTAAGAAGACTTTCGATCCTTAGACCATGACTGCATGGCTGAGCAAAACATAGGTAATATTCCCTGTAAGGCTCAGCTTGTAAACTTGTTTTTGCAGTAGTATTCTGACGCAGCAGGCTAAGCCCGCAGCGCCAAAATACTACTGCAAACTTCTAATCTTATTAAAAGTTAATCGTTAAATTAAAAATGAATGTCGTAATCAGGCGAGCGCAGCCTTCTGATATCGATGTTTGCGCTGGCATTACTTATGAAGCTTTTAAAGATATTTCCGATCGCCATAAATTCCCTACAGATTTTCCAACGCTGGATTTTGCAACCGAAATAACGGGCTTGCTAATCGAGAGTCCGGTATTTTTTGGGATCGTAGCCGAGAGCGAGAGTGCGGTTGTCGGCTGCGGGTTTATGGACGAACGCAGCCCGATTCGCGGTATCGGGCCCGTCAGTGTCGATCGCACTTTTCAATGCCGCGGCACGGGACGGGAAATCATGAAAGCCTTACTGGAACGCGGACAAGACGCTGTAGGCATCCGTTTGGTTCATGAATCTTTTAATATGGCGTCGCTGTCGCTGTACGCTTCTTTGGGTTTTGAGGTGAAGGAACCTTTTGTGTTAATGGAGGGCAAGTTTCGCACCCCCCCGCAGTATGGGTTTGAGGTGCGACCGATGGCTAGTGAGGATGTTGAGGAATGTGCTGCTTTGTGCGAAAAACTGTGCGGGTGCGATCGAACTTCGGAGATTGAAGACGCCCTGAATTACTTTTCTCCCTTCGTTGCTTGCCAGCAAGGTCGGATTGTGGCTTATACTTGTGCGGTGTCTGCTTTGGGCCACAGCGTCGCCCAAACTGAGGCGGATATGCAGGCTTTGCTCTTGGGTGCTGCTGCGTATAGTCCCGGCGAATTGCTGGCTTTTCACTTGCCGCTGAGGTACGCAAGTTTGTTTCGCTGGTGCTTGAAAGAGGGGCTGCGCGCCCTCAAGCCGATGGCGGTGATGGCAGTTGGCGAGTATCGGCCGCCGGAGGGATGTTGGTTCCCGTCTTTTGTTTATTGATTGTATAGCGAAGTTAGTATATGATATTTCCCGATTTCTCAGAATTCTCGGAACTGGCGAAACAAGGCAATTTTGTGCCCGTGTATCAAGAATGGGTTGCTGATTTGGATACGCCGGTGTCTGCGTGGTATCGGGTTTGTGCGGGTCAACCTTACAGTTTTCTGCTGGAGTCGGTCGAAGGTGGGGAAAAACTTGGGCGTTATAGTTTCTTAGGGTGCGATCCGTTGTGGATTTTGGAGGCAAGAGGCGATCGCACAACTCAAGTTTACCGTGACGGTTCCGAAAAAGTATTTACGGGCGATCCGTTTGCAGCTTTAACTGAATGTTTGCAGTCTTACAAACCCGTCAAATTGCCGCAGTTACCAGCAGGAATTGGCGGGCTATTCGGTTTTTGGGGTTACGAGTTAATTAAGTGGATAGAACCGCGAGTTCCCGTGCATCCAGCAAGCGAGAATGATTTGCCGGATGGATTGTGGATGCAGGTTGATAATTTGCTGATTTTTGACCAGGTAAAGCGGAAAATTTGGGCCGTGGCCTATGCGGATTTGCGCGAGGTTGGCGTTGATTTGGCCGAGGCTTATCAGCACGCGTGCGATCGGGTTGGCAAGTTAGTTCAGAAGCTGCAATCGCCGCTTTCCCGGCAATCTACTCTCATAGAATGGACACCTCCCAATAACGGGCAAGATGCCCGTTCCACAACCGGAAATACAGAATTGGCTTACACTAGCAATATTACCCGTGAAAAGTATTGTGCCAATGTCTTAAAAGCTAAGGATTATATCAAAGCCGGAGATATTTTTCAAGTAGTTATTTCCCAGCGACTAGAGGCTGAATACAGTGGCGATTCTTTTGCACTTTACCGCTCTTTGCGTCTGATTAATCCTTCTCCGTACATGGCTTATTTTCATTTCGGAGATTGGCAGATTATCGGTTCGAGTCCCGAAATTATGGTGAAGGCGGAAAACACTGCTGATGGCAAAAAGATAGCAACTTTGCGGCCAATCGCCGGCACTCGCCGCCGAGGTAAAACTCCTCAAGAAGATGATGCTTTAGCTGCTGAATTGCTGCAAGATCCAAAAGAAATTGCGGAACACGTCATGTTAGTTGATTTGGGCAGGAACGATTTAGGAAGAGTTTGCCGAAACGGTACTGTAAAAGTTGACGAATTAATGGAAATTGAGCGTTATTCTCACGTCATGCACATTGTGAGCAATGTGGTGGGAGAATTGGCTGAGGATAAGACAGCTTGGGATTTGTTGAAAGCTGGTTTTCCTGCGGGTACGGTTAGCGGTGCTCCGAAGATTCGGGCGATGGAGATTGTGCACGAGTTGGAAGGTTGTCGCCGGGGGCCGTATTCTGGGGTTTACGGGTATTATGATTTTGAGGGACAATTGAATAGTGCGATCGCAATTCGGACTATGGTTGTTCGTTCTCAAGGAGGCGATAAACATTCGGTTTCTGTGCAAGCAGGTGCTGGTTTGGTGGCCGATTCTAACCCGGATATGGAATATGAGGAAACGCTCAATAAAGCCAGGGGTATGTTGGAGGCAATTCGCTGTTTGAAATAGCGAGGCGGAGCCTCTGGATCTGTGTTACCAGGCAGAGCCTGGTAACAAGAAAACAGCAGTAATAATTGCATTATTATCCAATTTACCTAAGCCCCTAATATTCGAGCGACCGAAACTGCAACATCAGGAAATGCCAGCGGATTAATATTACCCTGAGTCAGAGTTTCTCTCGATTGATATCCTTCATTGGTAGGCTCTCGAAATACTATTAATTCCATCGTTCGCAAATTGACAACCGAATACTCAGAAATGCCGGCCTCCGCGTAAATCTTGCTCTTGATTCCCAAGTCTTTGCTCAGAGTATGATCCGAGTATTCTATCAGCCAAAAGATGTTTTCTGGATAGGGATGATGTTCTCGGTAATCTTGTCCCAAACGTTGAATTACAGCGATATCGGGTTGTGGCTCGGAGTTGCTTGGCGGCAAGATAATCGGTTTACCTTGGCGGATTTTAGCCCGATCGCCCAGCAAATAAATTAGGTACTCTCCAGCCTCATCGCTAGAGTAAGCATGAGATTCTCCTTCGGGAGCTATTTCGATTATTTCTCCATCTATTAATTCAACGTTTCGCCCTTCCAGAATGTCGGCTGCAATGATGCGGTGGTAGTCTGCAACCGTCCATTTTACAGTCGTGACGCTCACGGCGATTACTCCTATGTTTTTATTCTGATTTTATACGCGATCGCCTATGAAGCGACTTTTTTCGCTCACGCCGGGCGGTTGAAACCACGTCTTGTCAAACAAAACCCGACGACAGCCGATTGAAGACTCCATCGCGCTTAAAACTCCTATCCCCCGCCGCTAACTCCCTCCAATCTCAGGAAATGCACCCGGCCAGATCGATCACCCGCTACCACTGTCACCCCATCAGGGGCGATCGCACAGCCAAACACACTACCTCCGCTAAAACTAGCAATTTCTTTGCCGCTAAGCAGATCCCAGATTTTGAGGGTGCGATCCAATGAACCGGAAACCGCTATGAGGCCGTTAGGGGCGATCGCCACTGCATTTACCCCCCCACTATGACCGGTGAGAGTTCTCAGTTCCCTACCGCTGTTTGTGTCCCAGATTTTGAGGGTGCGATCCCGTGAAGCGGAAATCGCTGTGCGGCCATCGGGTGCGATCGCCACTGCTGTTACCTTGTCAGTATGACCGGTGAGGGCAATCAGTTCTCTGCCTGTCTCGGTGTCCCAGATTTTTAGAGTTCGATCCTGTGAAGTGGAAATCGCTGTGCGGCCATCGGGTGCGATCGCCACTGCTGTTACCTTGTCAGTATGACCGGTGAGGGTTGTAAGTTCGGTGCCGCTGAGCAAATCCCAGGTTTTCAGAGTTTCATCTTGTGAAGCGGAAATCGCTGTCAGGCCATCGGGTGCGATCGCCACTGCATTTACTCCTCTAGTATGACCGGTGAGAGTTCTCAGTTCTCTGCCTGTCTCGGTGTCCCAGATTTTTAGGGTGCAATCGAGTGAAGCCGAAATCGCTCGTTTGCCCTCTGGTGCGATCGCGACTCCCAATACAGGCTTAGTATGACCGATGAGGGTTTGAAGTTCTCTACCTGTCTCGGTGTCCCAGATTCTGAGGCTTTTATCCCATGAAGCCGAAATTGCTGTCAGGCCATCGGGTGCGATCGCGACTCCCAATACCCATAACCTATGACCCGTGATGAATCGCACACATCCTTGCCCCGGCGGCCAAAAATTAGCTCTCAAAGGTCGCAGCCACGGACTATCTTTCCACTGCTTGACCTGTTCCAACATCCCCTGAAGCTCAGCTATTTCAATATCTAGCAATCTCCCCAATAATTGCCCTGCTAATTGCGTTTTATCATGAATCAAAATGTGCGCTGACTCGCGAATGGCTCCCTGAATCAATTTCAGTGTTTCACTTTGCTCCTGCGACAGCCACATATTAGAATTTATCGGTAAATCGTAATCCTCAATTAACGTTTGTACTCCCAACTCCTCCAGTTTCGCCTCAATAAAATCGAAATCAGTTAACAACTGGTACAGTCGTTCCCATGCCGCACTCTCTACTAAATGCCTTGGCAGAGTTTCCAAAGTATCAAGCCGTTTTTGCCGCGACATTTTCCCTAACTGTTGTTTAAAATCGCCCATCCGTACAAATCCCTCAACAAATTCTTACAAATCGCTGTTTCTATTAAATACTTCCAATTTTAAGCGATTCTTTAAACTGCGCCCAATCGTCGCGGTGACTCGATCGATAAAATAAATCTGCTTTGTAACCCTCGATGTAAAATATCAGTTATCGACTTTTACCAAAGGCATAATTATGAATTTTTATATAGTTGACGTGTTTGCGGAGTCAAAATATGCTGGCAATCAACTAGCTGTATTTTGCGGTGCGGGAGTTGCCGAACTATCTGAAGCCCAAATGCTGCTGATAGCGAGGGAAATCAATTATTCAGAAACTACGTTTATTCGATCGCCCGATCCGCGAGATGGCGGCTATGACGTGCGGATATTCACGCCCAAGAAGGAATTGCCCTTTGCCGGTCATCCGACTTTGGGCACTGCGTTTGTGTTGCAGCAAGAGATTATTCGCGAAAAGGTCGATCGAGTAATTCTCAATCTAGCCGTCGGTCAAATTCCAGTTACTTTTAATTATCACAATGAATCGGCAGATATTTTGTGGATGCGACAAAA
>NZ_JAUBQR010000438.1:0-1502 GCF_036701385.1 Microcoleus sp. Pol12B4
TCAATTACATAAATGCGATCGGCATTGCGAATCGTACTCAGGCGGTGGGCGATGACAACTCGCGTCACATTCAACTTGTCTAAACTCTCAGTAACGATCGCCTGCGTGCGGTTGTCCAAAGCACTCGTAGCTTCATCCATCAGGATAACCTTTGGTTTGACAACCATCGCGCGGGCAATTAACAATCTTTGCCGCTGTCCTCCCGAAAGATTCGTGCCGCCTTCGCTGACAACCGTGTGCATTCCCATCGGCATTTGTTCGATATCGGCGGCTAAACCGGCCATTTGCGCGGCTTCCCAAGCTTCCTCCTGCGTTACCAGCGCCCCGCACGTAATATTGTCAAACATCGAACCGGCATTAATTCTGCCGTTTTGCAGCACTACTCCTAACTGCCGCCGCACAGCTTGAACGTCGAGGCCTGCTAAATCTTGATTGTCGTAATAAACAGTGCCGCTTTGTGCTATTTCAAATCCCAATAACAGCCGAAATAATGTTGATTTGCCACTCCCCGACGGCCCGACGATCGCGATAAATTCCCCCGGTTGAATATTGATGCTGACATCATCTAAAATTGGGGGCCCGTCCTCCCGGTAGCGGAAAGTCGCCCTATCGACAGTAATTTGACCTTTTAAGCGCCCCGGATCGGCTTTTGTCGGGTCAGATTCCGGGATTCCCTGGACGATCGGTTTGGCTCGCTCCCACAGCGGTACAATTCCTAAAATATCAGTTACGGTATTGCTCAAGTCTGTGATGCCGGAAAGAAAGGTGCCGAAGGCGGAATTAAAAGCGAGAAATGTGCCCATGTTCAGTACGTCGCCTCCTGTTTTAGGGTTTTCCATGAACTGAATTGCAAACCAAAACATCAGGATAGAACTAACTAATGGCAGCGCTTCGTTAAAAACAGAAACGCTGTCGTCAATTCGTTTAATTCCTGTTCTTAGCTTGATTTGCTGGCTGTATTTTTTCGCCCAAGCTGCAAACGCTCGCCCTTCTGCAGCCGCTACCCGCAGCTTTGATACTCCGTTGATCAGTTCTACTGTCAGCCCGTTAATGTCGCCTTCTCCTGTTTCCATCTTCCGCTCTTTTGGGATTAAGAGCAAGCTCGATGTGACTGTTACTATAACCGCGAGCAAAGTTAAACCAATTCCGACTAAAGCCAGCGGCAGGCTGTAAATAAACATCAGCCCCAAATTCAGCAGGGAAAATATCGCGTTCAAAAGTGTTCGCTGCGTCGCGCCGCTGAGTTGGGCGCGAATTTGATTAACTGCTAATAAGCGAGTTAGCAAGTCGCCAGAAGAATAGCTGCGAAAAAACGCCGGTTTTAATCTCAGCAATCGATCCCAAACTGCCGGCTGGAGAGTGCCGCTGGCAGCATTTTCGATCCGCAGCGTCATAATTGTTTGAGCCATGCTAAATACAGCCCGTCCGATCGCCGCAACTAACAATACCAGCCCTAACTGCCACAGTAACAAACGATCGCTGTCAGGAATAGCATCATTGAC
>NZ_JAUBQR010000296.1:0-6483 GCF_036701385.1 Microcoleus sp. Pol12B4
GCAGACATCAGGGACAAACCCAGCCACAGTTCGTTATCGCCGCGAATGGCGGCGCAAGCTTGGCCCAAGATTGTGGGCACCAACCTATCGGAGGAGTCATTGCGGTTTCCAGTTGCCGAAACTACTCTTTCCAAGCAGCCGAAATTCAGCAATATGTCGATTAAGTTGAGAAATTGCTCCCAGTAGCGAGCTCGCTGCTTTTCTAACTCTTGTTCGCTTTTGCGGATTTCTTTTTTCAATTCTTCCCGGCGGCGCTGGCGTTTGAGCAAAGTACCGGGATTGCCCCATTGTAGAACCGGGTGAATTTCTAGCTGAGCTTCTAGGGCTGCGATTTTCTGCTGTTGCTCGATCGCCTCTGGACTCGGTTCCGGTGTCGGCAATTCTGGGATCGATGCAGCAATTGAAGCAGTTTCTTCATTTGCCAACCGGCATTGGCCGAGTCTCAGGGGCATTTCCGACGGCGGGTTCAAGGTATCTGCAACGCTCAAGCGAGGTAATTCGGCGTGCAGGGTAGCGACATCGCTAATGGCGACGACATACCAACGGTTATCTTTGCCCAAGCACACCAAATTTGGAGCTTGGCCAGAACCTGCGATTTTGGCAACCAATACGGCGGGTACAGGAGTTGTGTGCGATCGTTTGGCTGTCGGAACGTGCTTGCCTTTGAGACTCATAACCGTGCCGAGCACTGCAAAAGCCACAGCTACGGACATCTCCTTAAATCTGGCTTCTTCAGCTTGCTGCAATAGAATTTTGAGCAAACGTTTGTCTTCTTTGAGTCTTGCCTGCAATTTTTCGTAATGGGCGAGCTCTTTTTCCAGAGTGGAGACATTTCCTCCGGCCGCCAGGGACTGTTCAAGCACCGCCAATTCTGCTTGCAATCGGTCTAATTCTTCTTGCTGCGGCTGCAAGTACAAGGTAGACAGGTATTGACCAAAACTTCGCTCTACCAACTCTTGAGCTTCGTCGAGAGTGTGAGTTTGCAGCAAATTCAGCACCATGCCGTAGCTGGGCGTAAACTGACTGGCGAGGGGGTCGGCTTTGGCTGTGGCCAAATATGAGGCTTCTTTTGCGCCTTCAAAGCGCGTCTGAACTGCGACCACGTGCCCCAGCTTGTCCATGCCCCGCCGCCCCGCCCGACCGGCCATTTGCAGGAATTCTGAAGCGTTTAGCAGTCGGTGTCCCTTGTCGGTGCGCTTGGACAGGGTAGAAATGACTGTGGTGCGGGCGGGCATATTAATCCCGGCTGCTAGGGTTTCGGTGGCAAATACGACTTTAATCAAACCTCTGCCAAAGAGTTCTTCTACTAAACCTTTCCAAGCAGGCAAAATGCCTGCGTGGTGGGCGGCGATGCCTTTTAAAAGTGCTTCTTTTTGACCGAAGCGTTCTGCTTCTGGGTTTCGCTGTAAAAAATCGTCAATGATGCGTTTGAGTTCGGCTGTTTCGGCTTCGTTAACCAGGGAGAAATTGCCGACTTCTGCGACTGCTTGGTCGCACCCGCGACGGCTGAAGATGAAGTAAATTGCTGGTAGCATATCTCGATCGTCCAACCGAGCCAAAACATCGGTCAAACTCGGAGTGGGGATGCTGCCTCTTTCTACTTTTTGCTGCTTCTTTTTGGGGACTAACCGGACATTGGCTCTTTTGCCGGTCTCGTCTAGCAGGGGAAATATCCCTTTTTGATTGGCGAAGTGGAATTGCAGCGGTACTGGCCGAAAGTCTGAGTAGACGAGCTCTGTGGGCCCGTGGACTTTGTTAATCCAGTCTGTGAGTTGTTCGCTATTGGCAACGGTTGCTGAGAGGGCGAGCAGTTGAATTTCGCTCGAACAGTAGATGATCGATTCTTCCCAGACGGTACCGCGCTGGCGATCGTTCATGTAGTGACACTCGTCGAGTACCACGGTTTCGACTCCGGTGAGGGAAGTACCGACTTCTCCGATCGGGGTACCGTAGAGCATATTCCGAAATATTTCGGTAGTCATCACCAAAATCGGCGCATCTCGATTGACGGAGATGTCGCCGGTGAGCAAACCTACGTTGTCGTCTCCAAATTGACTGCGGAAGTCGCGCAGCTTTTGGTTAGACAGAGCTTTGAGGGGAGTGGTATAAAAGACGCGCCGCCCCCTGGATAGTGCTTGATGGATGGCGTATTCCCCGATTAACGTTTTCCCAGAGCCTGTGGGAGCGCACACGACAACGGATTTACCTGCATCGAGGGCGGCGATCGCCTCTCTCTGAAAGTTATCTAGCTCGAATGGAAATATGGTCTTCAGATCCAGCTCTGGGCGGTTCTGGGCAGTGTCTGGCACAAGGATTATTATAAGGTTGCAGGATAAGTATGCTTAAATCTTGCTGAAAGCAAGTCAGCAGAGGACTGTATTGATTTTAAACCTTCGCCACCAAATCGGCTAGGAAGGAATAAGTCTGTTGGCAGTTGGCAGTTGGCAGTTGGCACAATAAAGAAAAAATTTTTGCCTTCTTCACTCTTGCTTCTTCTCTCTTCCTCCTTCCTTTTTCCCTCTTCCTTCTCTATGATTCCAGTTATTTCGACTATTCCTGTGGTGCAGCTTGCTTCGGGCGATCGGCTTTCACTGCAAGTCTATCAGTTCCAAGGTGCCGTTCCTAAAACAAAGGGTTATATCTAGCAGGATATTAACAAAAAATATAAATCAGGAATTAAGCCCCAAGTATTTTGACACGCTATTTATGGCGTAAGGTGTGCAGTGCACACCCTTTTTATAGGGTTTATGCGTAAGTCCTGTCAATCTCAGAAACATCACGGTTTTTTTTATATGAAAATTATCAAAAATCGCAGGTTCCGGCTCCGCATCGCCCTTGTTTTGCCCTTTGTATTGCAGATCGCTGGAACTGTGGGGTTAGTCAGTTATTTGTCTTTTCGCAGCGGTCAAAAAGCGGTTAACGATCTAGCAGCCCAATTACGCAATGAACTCACTGCCCGGATTGATGGAGAATTAACAAAATATCTAGGTAGGTCCCACGATTTTAATCAGTTGAATGGAGCAGCTTTTTCTGAGAATAGTTTTGATATGGTTAATGCCAGCAATGCCAAGCAATTTCTGACCCAGATACAAATTTCTACCTTTATTGATTCATCCTACTGCGGTGACTCCCAAGGGCAGTATCTGGGGGCATCTCGCCTGTTTTATCAAGGTTCTGCAACGGTCGCCATGTCTGTTAGCAATCAAGAGAGCGACTACAATTTTTACTATTATGCTATGGATAGTCGGGGCAATCGGCAGCAGTTGCTAGAAAAACGCCGCCCCTACGATCCGCGCAAACGTCCTTGGTACACTGCCGCCATAGAAGCAAAACGACAGATTTGGAGTGAGGTTTACCTGGATTTTTCCGGCGGATTGCCCACGATTACAGCTAGCGAGCCAGTGTACGATAGTACGGGAAACATCTTAGGGGTTTGTGCCACGGATGTGGTGCTTTTAGAAGATTTAAGGAAATTTTTAGCTAGTCTGGCAATTGGCAAAACAGGTCATGCTTTCATTATCGATCGCAAAGGTTCCATGCTTTCTAGCTCCACCAATGAACCTCTGACTGTGGGCAAAGGGGAAAATGCCAAGCTGGTGATGGCGATTCAAAGCGAAGAACCCGTAGTCAGAGAAACTGCCCAATATTTGCAGCAGCATTTTGGCAGCTTCGATCGCATTGAAAGATCGCAACAAGGCGATTACCTACTCAACGGTAAGCGACAGTTCGTGCAGGTATCCCCCCTCAAGGATGGCAAAGGTATTGATTGGCTGATTGCGGTGGTGATTCCAGAAGCTGATTTTATGGCACAAATCTATGAAAACACCCAAAATACGATCGTGCTAGTTTTAATAGCCTTACTCGTCGCGATCGCGATCGGTATTCTCACTGCCCGTTGGATTACTCACCCATTATTAAAACTTGCTCAGGCATCTCAAGAAGTTGCCAGAGGTAATCTCGACCAAAAAGTTGACGCTGGCTGGATTAAGGAAATTGCTATTGTGGCTGATTCTTTCAACAGCATGACCGACAAACTCAAGGAATCCGTAAAAGCCCTACGCTTAGCTAATGAGGAGTTAGAAAATCGAGTGGAAATCCGCACGGCAGAACTACGCAAAGAAAAGGAGCGATCGGAAAAGCTTTTACTCAATATTCTGCCTGCCAAAATTGCCGAGCGCTTAAAACGGGCAGAATCTCCCACAGAACATTTTGAAGAAGTGACGATTCTCTTTGCTGATATTGTTGGTTTCACAAGTCTCTCAGCCCAAATGGAACCTATGCAATTAGTTGCCGGATTGAACCAAATTTTTTCGGCTTTCGATCAGTTGACGGAAAAGTATGGTCTAGAAAAAATTAAAACCATTGGTGATGCTTACATGGTGGTGGGTGGATTGCCAATCGCCAGTGAGGATCATGCCAGGGCGATCGCGGATATGGCTTTAGAAATGCAGGCTTACATGAAAACCATGCCCAACAATTTAGGAAACTCACTACAAATACGGATTGGCATTAACACTGGTCCCGTCATTGCGGGAGTGATTGGCATCAAGAAGTTTATTTATGACTTGTGGGGAGATGCCGTTAATGTGGCTTCTCGCATGGAGTCTCACGGTAAACCGGGCTATATTCAGGTAACACAGACCACATATTCTCATTTGAAAGATCTGTATGTGCTGGAACCAAGAGGTACTATTTCTATTAAGGGTCGGGGAGAAATGATTACTTACTGGTTAATCGGTCCAAAAAGCTAGAAGCCGAGCGATGCTTCAATTGGGAAGATTGGTTTTGCCAAGTCTCACCTGCCTTTCTAAACGTGTTCCCTCTCTCCGAGTCTTGTCTATGATTCCTGTTATTTCGAGTATTCCTGTGGTGCAGCTTGCTTCGGGCGATCGGCTTTCACTGCAAGTCTATCAGTTCCAAGGTGGGATTCCCGGCAAAAAAGCTTATCTCCAATCTAACCTCCACGGCGCTGAGATTAGCGGTAATGCTGTGATTTACCAATTAATTGAGTTTTTAAGGTCTTTGGACAGCAGCCAGTTAAACGGGGAAATTTGGCTAGTTCCTGTTTGTAATCCTGTGGGTGTCAGTCAGCGATCGCACCATTTTTCCCCTGGTCGCTACAATCTTTATGATGGGGTAAATTGGAACCGGATTTTCTGGGATTTTGAAAAGCAAGGTGAAGATATTCTGGGTTTTGCTAAGTCTCACCTCCATCTCGATGCCGATACTGTTAAAGTTAATTACAGAAAAGCGATTGCTTTGAGTTTTGCGAAAGAGTTGGAAAAAATTAACGCTCCTAGTTGCCGCCCCTACAGCGAATTTTACCGATATCAGCTACAATCTTTGTGTTTGGATGCTGACTATGTGCTGGACTTGCACAGTTCTACGAATCAAAGTTTAGATTACCTTTACTGTTTTAATTCCCGCGAGGAGAGTGCGAAAGCTTTTTTGCTCGATCGCGCAATCTTGATGAACGAGTACGACGGCGATGCTTTTGACGAGGCGTTTCTCAAGCCTTGGCTGGCTTTGGAGAAGATTTTAGCAGAGTTGGGAAGTGCGATTCAATTTGACGTGGAAGCTTGGACTTTAGAATTAGGTTCGGGAATGGAAATGAATCCCGAGTCTGTGGGGAATGGCTTGCGGGGAATCAAAAATTACTTAGCAAGTAAGGGTTTATTGAAAATAGATGGATTTCCTCTCCCACAAACTGCCGCCCATCAAGTTATTTTCACCCCCAAGAATTCAGTGTTCAAATACTACGCGCCGGCGGGCGGTATGATTCAAAATCGAGTGCAATTGGGGAGTTATGTCAAAAAGGGCGATCGGCTTTATCAAATTCTCAGCTTTAATAAGAATGGGGAATTTCCGAGTTTGGTTGATGTTTGTGCTGAGTCGGATGTTTTCATTTTTGATGTTTCCACAAATCAGTCAGTAAATCAAGGAGAGTATGTGTTGTCTGTGATGGCAGATTGAGAAAACCAAGAAACCCGGTTTCTTGAAGAAACCCGGTTTCTGAAAACCTATTGGTAGGGGCTGCCCCCGTGGCTACCCCAATCCCACCAAATGCCTAACAAATCGTGGATGGGTCGGGTCGGCATTCTTGTCACGACAAGAGTCAAAAGGCTGGTTTTCCTGAGAATGAAACAGCCCTGCCTTAAGAAGGGGGGACAAAAGTTTGTAGGGTGCGTCAGTGCGGGGATTCTAGATTGTGGAGAAGATAACGCACACGGACGCACCCTACAATTTAAGGTGACGGTTTATGGTTGAATGAAAATACCGATCGCATTATGAACTCTCGCAGCAGTTGACGGAGGTCGATCGAGCAAACTACCTCCCAAATACAAACTCGTCGAACTTCCCCCATCCAAATTTAAAGCCTCCACAGCACCCATTTGCTGCAATATCTGCGCCAGTTCTGCGAAATTTGGCCCCGCCCCGCCCGCGCGATTGTGCACCGCTACAATCAGCAAATTCCCCGCAGCA
>NZ_JAUBQR010000297.1:0-6478 GCF_036701385.1 Microcoleus sp. Pol12B4
TTGTTTGGCATTTGCCAAGTCGGTGTAAAGCTTTTGGATTTCCCAGCGGTTGCTTGCCCGTGCAAATGGTTCTTCTGGCGGATTGATGGTAGAGGGTATCATTTGCGGCAGTCGCGATCGAGTTCCTAGTCAAATTCCTAACCAAAATCCTAACATTGGCTGTGCGCGATCGAACTGTTGTCACGGCTAATCTATTTTTAACACAGCCAACAGAGGAATGAGTTTCAGGTAGAAAACCCGCTCTTTTACAGTGGGAAAAATAACTATACATCCATCGGAGAAATAAAAAGTGCCTGGAATTGCGATCGCCTTATTTTTTATCCTAGGTTTAGTTTTAAGTCTTGTCGGCTATTTTTGGGGATTAATTCAAGCTTTGGGAGAGGAAACTATTTGGGGAGTGCTTTACTGGCTTGTGCCCTTGGCATCATTAGTTTTTTGCATCAAAAAATGGAGCAATAGAAACATGAGACAAAAAACATTTTTACTTCAATCTGTTGAATGGCTAATGTTTGTACTAGGAGGCATTACTACTTCACTATTTTACGGCAAAAATTTTGTAAAAAACTCTGACTCTGGGGCTAATTTAAAGCAGAGGTATAACGAGCAATCTCCGTCTTCTTTTCCTTTTGGTTTCAACACTACTCCATCACTCTATCAAGAGTTATATCCTGCTTTTGAGTCATTTCCTAATGCCGAGCCATCTCGTGCTCCCGTAGCATCTTTGGCTGAGTCTAATTCTGCTCCTGTTGCTGCTCAAAAAGATAACTTCAAACAATCGATGAAACTCGGCTATATCTACTACGGGCAGGGAGACCATCAAACCGCTTTAATCAATTTTAACAGAGCTTTACAGGTACGTCCGGGCAATGCTTATGCTGTCAAGGCTGTTTACAACACCAAAAGTGCGATCGTCCAAAGCAATGTCAAATAATAATCCGTGCATTAAAAGTTGCCTACAGCGGATAGATAAGTAATTTACATTGTTTTTAAATTCGACAACAATTAAACTCATGAAAATTCTCAAGCAAACACCAAATAAACTAATAATTAAAACTGCGAGTTCCTGGGATACTTTGCTATTAATTTGTCCCTTCATCATCATTGGATTATTGCAGATTATTTTAGCATCAAATTGGATAGGGGGAGGCATATTTCTCTTGTTTTCGCTGTCTTTGTTGGACGGCGCGATAGATGAAACATACATTTTTGATAAAACTTTTAGCAAAATGACCGTTAAACGACGGGGTGTATGGTTCCATGATGTTACCGAATGCTCAACTCACGAGATTTCTTCAGTGGAATTAGAGGAACTGGGAGATAGCGATGGAAATCGTAGCTATTATGTTGATTTGTGGATGTTCTGGGGCGATATCATCTGTTTAAGAAGCTATTCACTAACAGAACAACACAAAATTGCTGATTTGATTCGCAGCTATATGTCGATTAGCGATAATCGCACCCTTAACAATGTATTTGCCCCGCAAGGCCGTGAATCGTAGCTATCCTGTGGGGAGTCGCCCAAATTAATAACTAACGATAATTAAGCAGGTAGGTGCAAATAAAATTGACAATGTAACAAAATGTAAACCTGTACTCACCTGGGTGATTACTTTCCTACAGATCGCGAAGCTAAAGTTTTATTCCCCATCACATAATTAATATATTTTTAAGATCCATCTATTTTAAATCATAAAAAGCTATCTTAAACCCAGCAGGTAAACTCGCGAGATTTGTTGTCGGTTAAAAGTTTTAGTGCTAACCTATTACCAAAATAAAAGGGGTCAGGGCAGAAGACGACTTCAAATAATATATAAGTTAACAATTCGGCTGATCGGGTTAGTAAGGCAATCTGTAACATCATTTTTGGAATTTAAGGGCCAGATAAATGAAAATAATCAAGCAAACGGCAAGTGAATTAATAATTCAGACTCAAAGCATATTTGATTTTTGGTTGCCTAGTTGTTTATTCATGGCTTTTGGACTGTTCGGGCTGGCTTTTGATTATCATAAAGCAACTCTGAGCTGCCAGCGATTGCAGGCAAAACAAGGCAGTTGCCAGATTGTGCGATCGAATTTACTGGGCTCAAAAATTCAAGAAATTGAGCTTGCTTCTTTGCAGGGAGCTAAAGTTCAAAGATGCGGCTATAAAACCAGGGTTGTACTTCTAACTTCTGTTGGCAATGTTCCTTTCACTGCTAACTCGACTAATTGGGGAACCCAAGACGCTGTTGCTTCGGACATCAATTTTTATGTTAAAAATGCCAAAGATAGATTGCTGCGCTTAAGCCAAGAAGATCGCTGGTTGGGATGGACAGGAGGCATATTTTTGCTTGCAGCAGCGGCAGTGATCGTTTTGAGAAATAATGAAACCTACAGCTTCGATGGAATTTTAAACACCTTGACTGTTAAACAGCGGGGTTTGTTGGCACGTAAAGTAATTGAATACTCTCTGTGCGAGATTTATGGCGTGGAAGTAGATCGAACCAAAGATAGGCAAAATGACACTTGGTACGAAGTCAGACTGTTAGTTTGTGGAGGATCTCGTATATCCCTGCCTAACACTATGAACCTCTACCAGCAAGAAAAAATTGCCAAAGCGATTAACAACTATCTAAACGCGCAAAAATAAGACAAAGTAGCCGATCGCGATCAACCCGATTTCTCAAGTTTGCCGACTTACGCAGAAACCGGGTTTTTAACCAAAATCTCTTCTAAAGTGCCATCGCTGCTTCCGTTATAAAAACCCGGTTTATTTGGTATTTAGTGCGAAGCTCGTGGGTGGAAACTCATCATCGAAAAAGTGAACGGTTGTTCACTTTTTCGGTTCTTTCAACTTCCAACCTGGTTTGACAACTTGCCGGGAACGCGCAATTACTAAACAATCCTTCGGCACATCTTCTGTCACCACAGAACCCGCAGCTACAGTAACATCTTCCCCCAAAGTTATCGGTGCAACCAGCACGGTGTTAGAACCCGTTTTACTGCGATCGCCTATTTGAGTTTTGTGCTTGTTTTTTCCGTCATAATTTGCCGTAATTGTTCCCGCACCAATGTTGACTTTTCCTCCCAAAGTCGCGTCGCCTAAATAAGACAAGTGAGCGACTTTAGTTCGATCGCCTATTTGAGTATTTTTCAACTCTACAAAATTGCCGACGCGACAGTTCGACCCAATTTCTGCGTGCCGCCGCAAGTGTGCGTAAGGGCCTATTCGCGAGTTTTCAGCAACCATACTGTCAGAAACTACCGAATAAAGCACAGTCACGTTTTCTCCAATTTGACTGTTTTCGATCAAACTGCCGGGGCCGATGCGACTTCCCGAGGCGATCGAAGTGTTTCCCCGCAAGTGAGTTTGCGGTTCAATTACCACATCCGGCTGCAACTCTACAGTATCGTCGATCGTAATACTGTTGGGATCTAGCAGCGTCACTCCCGCCGTCATCCACTTGTCCTTTACCCGCGTTTGCAAAATATCGCAAGCTGTAGCTAAATGTTTGCGATCGTTAATTCCCAATATTTCTTGATAATCTTCCACATCCACTGCCATCACCGGACTGAGGAAATTTACCGTATCAGTTAGGTAATATTCTTTTTGGTCATTGTCTGCCTTCAACTCTGGCAAAATTTTCTCTAAATCCGGCCAGTGAAAGCAGTAAACACCTGCATTAATTCGGTGATTTTGCTTTTGAGCTTGTGTGCAGTCGCGGTCTTCGACAATTTGCTGGACTAAGTTTTGACTGTCGGTAAATACTCGCCCGTATCCTTGAGGATTCGGCAAATTAGCTGTCAATAAAGTAGCAGAGTTTTGGTGCTTTTTGTGAATGGCAATCAATTGTTTGATAGTTTCTGCCCTCAGCAAAGGTACATCTCCGTTTAAGACCAGCAAGTCTCCTTGAAATCCCTCTAAGTGAGGCAGCAATTGTTGAATGGCGTGACCTGTTCCTAATTGTTCGGTTTGTTCAACAAATTCTAGGGAAGGAAGTTGAGAATTTTTCCCTGATATTTCTTGACCTCTCATCAGCGATTCTTTAACGAGTTCGCCTCGATAACCGACGATGACAAGTCGCCTGGTAATTTGAATTTCTTGACAACTTTGGAGGACTCGCTCAACTAGCGATCGGCCGCCCAATTCGTGTAGAACTTTGGGCAAGTCAGATTTCATGCGCGTGCCGCGTCCAGCCGCTAAAATTGCTATTGCTACCATTGTGCGATCGAGTTATTTGCTATAAAAACTTGAATATTGACTAACTGATGATATCACTCGCTGTCCGCCGATGGCACTGCGATCGCACAAATTTTTCATCTAAAATTTCTCATCTGGCATCCGCGCGATCGAGGCTTTTTGCAGCCGGATGTCGCTTTTAGGGGCGATGCTTGCGGTTCAACTTAAGGCTGTTACGGTATCTGGACTTGCGCGCCCGGTATCAATTACCAGGTTGAAGCAGCGGTATTGGGCTACCGAGGGAGAGGATTTTTGCCGGTTCTGCAAACCTGAGTTCGGTTTGTACAAAGGACTGAAGTCTTTTCCCAAGGGATGCCAGGGGTAGCGAGAGTGATAATTTGCATCTTTGGGCTAGGATTTGCCACGATACATTATACTATTTGTTGAATTTCAGTTATTGTGTTTTCAACTCCAAAAAACTGTTTCTGACTTTTTCATTTTTTCTACCTTCTACCTTCTATCTTCTGCGTTATCAGGTGTCCAGCTATGACAGAGCTTAATTTTCAGGAACTTGCCAAGCAGGGAAATCTCGCCACTGCGATCGCATCTTCGCTAAATAGCCAGTTGCAATCTGAAGGCATCACAGCCTCCGCTAATCTCGACGGCGACTGTTTGGAGGTAATTCTTGAGGCCGAACAGCTACCGATAGAAGATACATTCGTTGATTTTGTCCGCAGCCAACTGACGAATTTGCAGCCGGATTTGATTCGCAAAGTGAAGGTTGAGGGCCGAGAAAGCGGTCAGATTGCTCCTGCTTGGAGTCAAGAGTTTAGTTTGGAGAACAGCAATTTTGAACCACAGAGCTTTGGGGGAGAATCTGTGCCAAATACTGCTGTTGCTAATATGGACGATCGCACAGAGATGGAGAACAGTTTTGAGGAGGAAAAACCGCCCGAACTTGCTGCATTTGAGAATCGGCTGCGATCGACTTTCATTGTAGTTGGGCTAGTAACGGGTATGTTGGCGATCGCGGTGGTGGCGTTTGTCGGTAAAATTGTGAACCAGCCAGCAGCAACTGCGGGGAATAATCCCGATGAAACAGCAAATTTAGCAACTGCACCGGATACTTTTCGAGAAGCGGTTAACAGCGCACTCAAAGCAGCAGAATTAGGGCGTTTGGCAAAAACCAAGGAAGATTGGACTACAGTTACCGATAGCTGGCAAGAAGCGGTCTCATTAATGAGAAGAGTACCAGTCTCTAGCCCCAACCATCAACTAGCTCAAGCAAAAGTGATCGAGTATCAGAAATATCTACTTTACGCTCAAGAAGCAGCAGTAACTCCCCCTCTGCCAACTCCAACTCCCGCACCAGCCGAAAAATCACCTTCGGAAAAAGCAACTCCTAAAAAATCCAATTCGCCCAAAGAAACGTCGGAAAAAGAAACTCCTAAAAAATCCAATTCTGACAATAGAGCTTCAGAGAAAGCAACTTCTAAAAAATCTCCTTCTGACAAAACAGAACTAGATAGAAAATCTCCTTCTAGATAATGTTAAAATAGAGATTTGAATAATTATGAGTGACAACACTTTAATCGTTTCTCCTGAATGGTTAGCCACCAATACCGACAATCCGCAAGTTGTAATCATTGACTGTCGTTTTTCCCTTGCCGACCCTGAATGGGGAGAAAAACAATATCAAGAAAGTCACATTCCCGGAGCTTTCTATTTAGATTTAAACCGCGATCTCGCGAGTTCAGTGGGCAAACACGGCGGTAGACATCCGTTGCCAAACATTGAAGAATTAGCTGATAAATTGAGCGCGATCGGCATTAATTCAGCAGAAACTTTAGTGGTAGCCTATGACGATTCGCGGCTGGCTTTTGCGGCTCGTTTGTGGTGGCTGCTGCGGTATATGGGACACAGCAAAGTCGCTTTGTTAGACGGCGGTTTCAGCGCATGGAAAGCGGCGGGCTATCCGGTAACAAATATTTTGCCAGAACCCCGTGAGGGTAAATTCGTTGCTCACTTGCAGCCGGATTTGGCGGTAGATATTGAGGCGGTAAAAGAGCGTAAAGACTTGCCCGGCAAGGTTTTGGTTGATTCGCGAGAAAGCGAGAGATATGAAGGTTTGCGGGAGCCGATCGACCCCATCGCAGGTCACATTTCGGGTGCGGTTAACTATCCGTGGCAAGGGGTGACGGATGAAACTGGAAAAGTGCGATCGGCATCCGAACAAAAACAGCGGTGGACGGAATTAGAAAAAGCCGAAGAAATTATTGTTTATTGCGGTTCCGGGGTGACGGCTTGCGTTAATTTACT